>CAYJOG010000080.1:0-9134 GCA_964371695.1 uncultured bacterium | reverse complement strand
GGATTTTTGCCTGGTGGTGCAGTTTTCCTGTCAGTTTGCGGGCATCAGCGCGGCGGCCTTTTGGCAGGAGTTTTTGAAAGACCGCCTGAAGGCCGCGCACCTGGTGATTGGCTATGACCTGTGCATCGGCCACAAACAGGAGGCCGGCGCGGCGCGCATCCGGCAAATGGGCGAGGAACGCGGCGTAAGCGTGGTGGTGGTGCCCGCCCAGTCCACACCCCACGGCGAAACCATCAAGAGCACACTGGTGCGCGACCTGCTGGCGCTGGGAGACGTGGAAAAATCAGCCGAAATGCTGGGGCGGCCCTTTTCGCTGGAGGCCGAGGTGGTGCGAGACAGGGGTCTGGGGCGGCAAATCGGCTTTCCGACCGCCAATGTTTTGACGAACCCCTATCAAATGTTGCCCGCCCAGGGGGTTTATGGCGGCCTGGCCACCGTGGGGGAAAACCCGCTGCCCCCCCCAGGCGGCATCAACATCGGCACCCGCCCCACCACCGCCGGAGGCGACAAAACCGTGGTAGAGGCCCATCTGGTTAACTATTCTGGGCCAGATTTTTATGGCGAACGGCTGAAAGTTGAGTTTCTCACCCGAATCCGGGACGAAAAAAAGTTCACGGACATTGAATCATTACAGAAACAAATCGCTTTGGACGTGGAAACTGTTCAATCCTCCTTAAAAAACGCCAATGTTCAGTGAGTTCTGGAAAAAAGCCCGGTTTTTTGTGAATAAAGTTGAAGGAAAAGCCGAAATTAGGGGTGTGGGAGAAAGCCTCTATGCAGATCTCAAGCCCCTGGTGCAGGTGGCGATCCCCTTTCTGGGGGTGTTTCTGGGGGGCGTGTTCTTTTTGAACCTGGGCCAGCCGGAGCGGGTTTATTGCGCCAGCACCAAGCGCCCCAAAAAACACCCCTTCGTCATCCGCTACGACAAAGTCAGCGCACGGGACCTACAGGGCAGAAGTCGGTGGTTTTGGTTGCGCTACCAGTTGACCAGGAAATATCGTCATTACGTCCTTGGCCGCAAACGGTTTCATACTGGGTCTTGACGCGGGCGGCACCAAGCTGGCCGCCGGTGTGTTGGGGCGTGACAACACCCTGAAGGCCGCTCTGCGCCGCCCCACCCCCAAAACCACGCAGCCCCAAAAAGTGCTGGGCGCCTTGGTGGCCCTGGGGCGTCAGGTGATGAAAACCGCCGGTGTGCGCAAAAAAGACTTGTGCGCCGCCGGACTTTCCATCGCCGGGCCGCTGGACCTTGAGCGCGGCGTGGCGCTGAACCTGCCCAACATGCCGGGGTTCGAGGAGTTCCCTGTGGTGGCGTGGCTGAGCGAAGCGCTGGACGTGCCGGTGGTGATGGAAAACGACGCCAACGCGGCGGCGATGGGGGAATATCACCTGGGGGGCCACACCCGCTCGCGGCGGTTTGTCTACCTCACCCTCAGCACGGGCATCGGCAGCGGGTTTTTGATAGACGGCCAGCTTTATCGCGGCGCGGGCGGCGGCGGCACCGAGTTTGGCCATCTCAATCTTTACCCCGGCGGCCACCCCTGCGGCTGCGGCTCCAGAGGGTGTTTCGAAGCCCATTGCTCTGGCACCGCAATCGCCCGCCGGGCGCGGGAGGCGTGGTTTCAGCACCACGGTAAAAAAAACAGCCGCCTCAGCACACCGGCGTTTTTTCATGCGGTGCAGACGGGTGAGCCGTGGGCCACGGCGCTGAACGACGAAATCGCCGCCGACATGGGCCGGGCCTTTGGCGGCATCGTGAACGTGCTGGGGCCAGACCGCATGGTGCTGGGGGGCGGTGTGGCCAACCAGTGGGGGCTGATGCAAACCCAGGCCGTGGCGGCCATGCGGCGTCACGCCTTTCCTTCGTTTTGCGACAACGTGGAAATTTTTGTGAGCACCCGCCCCGACGACATCGCCCTGATGGGCGCGGGCGTGGTGGCGGCCCAGGCCATGGCGGGGGAATAAAAACACCCATTTCTCAAAGCGCCCCACCAACATCCCCTCCGAGTAGCGGCGACGCCCCCGTCGCCGGGCAACCTTGACCCTACACCAAAGACCCCTTGGTGCTGGGCACGCCGCCGCCCCGCAGTTTGTCTGGCGACACCGCCACGGCCAGGGCGCGGGCGGTGGCCTTGAAGGCGGCCTCGATGAGGTGGTGGGCGTTTTCGCCCGCCAGTTGGCGCAGGTGCAGGTTCATTTTGGCTTCCATGGTGAAGGCGCGGAAGAACTCCAGCGCCAGCGCCGTGTCGAAACTGCCCACGTGGGTGAGGGGAATGTCCATGTTCCAGGCCAGATAGGGCCGCCCGCTCAGGTCCACCGCCGCCAGCACCAGGGTTTCATCCATGGGCACAACCGCCTGGGCAAAACGGGTGATGCCCTTTTTGTCGCCCAGGGCCTGCAACAGCGCCTGCCCCAGCACCAGACCAGTGTCTTCCACCAGGTGGTGGTCGTCCACGTGGGTGTCGCCGGTGGCCTTCACACTCAGACCAAAACCACTGTGGCGGGCAAAGCTGTCCAGCATGTGCGCGAGAAAAGGCACGGGCAAATCCAGCTCCGCCGCCTGCTGTCCCCGCGCGTCAAGATTCAGCCCCAGCGTGATCTGGGTTTCGGTGGTGTTGCGCTCAAGTGTCATGATGCGTTGGCTCATTGGGTTCGCCCGGCCATTCTAAGCGCAGAACAGGAAACACATAGCTCCAATTTTCCGCCCTTCTCTCCCGTCGGTTTAAATATCAGATCTCTGCCTGCAAAATCTTTCAGTGCAAGCCACACCATTCGCTCACTTTTGTCGGGCCGCTGGATATCAATGCCCACCAGACTGAAATTATTCAATGCCCCTGAAGATTGAGTTGTTCCATCTTCAGGGCTGAAAAAGCTGGCTTTGCTCGGTTCATCAGGAGGAAAAAAGAAGACGCGGGGATCCACCGTCATATCGGAAGCCACGGGAAAACCCTCTTCGTCATAAAGCGCCACCACAACACGGGCAGAGCCGCTGTAGGGTAAAAAAACCTCAGTTATTTCGGGGTCAGTGGGGCGAAATTTCAACACATCCCAGGAATAGGCCCGGCCAGAAACGCGCACCGAGGCCTGACCGGAAATCCCGTTGGCGGTGGTGGCCCTAACGGTGACAGACCCTGACACCGAAGGCGCTGTGAGAATTGTTTTCCACGTTCCATTGCCAAGTGACTGGGGGCTGGTGATCCAGGCATCCGTGTTTTTCCCGTTTACCGAGTCGGTGATTTCAAAGTTGACGCCGTTCACTGTCGCAGGGACTTCTGAACTGTTGAAAATGGTCACCTCAACATCGGTGGTGCTCGGCCCGGCCATGCCGTTGAACTTGCCGATGGCCCGTTTGGCAATGGTCACCTGAATGCGGTCAGGCACGTTGGACTGGTTCACGGCGCTATCCACCAGAACTTCTATGCTGGAACTCAGGTTGTTGGAGGTGACGGCTTTAATCAGCACACTGCCGGTGGTAATGGGCGCGTTAAAGGTGGCCTGCCATTTTCCGGTTTCCACAAAAGTCACGTTACCGATGCTGCCCGCCGTGATATCTAGGCCTTTTTGCGACGCGAGGAAGGTCACCGGGTCGTTGGCCGTGCCCGTGGGTTCGCCCAGGTCGTTCACCACCCTGGCGGTCACCACCGTGGAAGTAGCCACATTGGCGGTGCCCGAAGGAGCCAGCACCGCCAAGCCCGTTTGCAATGTCACCCCCGCAGGTTTTGTCACGTTGGCGGCAATGGGAACAAGTACTTTTGCCGAAATGCCGTTTTCGAGCGTGGCCGTGATGGTGGCCGTGCCCGCAGAGGAGGGAGCCGTGAAAACGGCATCCCAGGTGCTGCCCGCAAACCGGATACCACTCAATACGCCTTTGTCGGCAACGAAGGAAACCACTGTTTCTCCACTGGTGATATTGATGTTCGCACCATTGAGCACTGTCACCTTGATCAAAGCCTGGGTCACCACACCGGTGCCCGTAGACCCGAAGGGCGCCAGCGCCTGAGGCGTGGCCTGCACCAGCAGGGCCACCGGCGTGGCGGGGTCGCCACCGGCCTGCCCCTGGGGATCCAGTGATTCCACCACCTGCACAACAGCGCTGCCTGTCAAGCCAGTGGCAGTGGTGGCCAAAACCGTGAGCGCGCCCTCGGTGGTCGGGGCGTTGAGAGTGGCCTCCCAGCCACCATTTTTATACACCGGTGCGCCCAACATGGCGGTGGTGACGGCAGCAAAAGAAAAGCTCACCGGCGTGTTGGGCAAACCCACAGACACGTTTCCCTCTCCCAGCGCAACCGCCCGCACGGTGGCGGTTTTTGTTCCGGTCGTGCTGTCGGCGGTAGCCAACGTGTCAGGATCAATCTGCACCAACAGACGGGTAGGCACCACCCCCGGCCCTTCCTCAACCTCTTCAAACAGACTCAAAGCCTGTGAAATGGTGGTGGCGGCGGAGAAATCCAGTGCAGCGGCGGCGGCCTGGGCCTGCTGGGTTTTTACACTGATTTCCGTCGTCGTGAAAATCGACAAGGGTTTGGCGTCAGCCACCAGATCCTGCACCACTTTTTCACTCAACGGCGTCACCGTCAGACTGGCTCCGCCAGCCAGGGCGCGAATGCGGCTGTTGCCCGTGCCCACCGACACCATCAGGTTGGGGCCAAGACTGACACCGGCGGGCAACATAAAGGAAAACTGGCCGTTGGCATCGGTGAGGGAAGTCGCCAGCACATCCCCAGAGGGGTTGCCGTTGTCGTCAACAAGATACAACGACACCAGCACCCCCGCCTTGATCACCAGACCGTTGGCGCTGGCGGTGCGGACGTTGTTGCTGGCCTGGCGGTTGACACCGAGATTAACCAGCGGCGGGGCCATGACCGTGCCCGTGATTTGCCCCGGCACGGCTGGCGCAGGCGCACCTCCAGCCGTTGCGCCGCCGCCCCCGCCACCGCCGCAGCCTGTGGTGAGAATCGCCAGCAGAAGGGCTATCACAAAAAGGGGGTTGGATTTGCGGTTCATGTCTGACCCCTCACCCGGCCTTCGGCCACCCTCTCCCCGTAAAGGGGAGAGGGGACAACGGCGTATTTTTATTTTTGTGCAGGCGGGCGGGGCCGCCCGCCCTACTGCGCCCTTCACCCGCTCCCCATAAAGGGGAGAGGGAAAAAGGTTTTATCTCCCATGATTTTTTGGCCATATCAATTTTCCGCCAAGGCTCTGCGAACATTATGGCGTGACCTGAAAGTCTCCGCCGCCGATCAGGCTGAGGGTGTTGCCCCCGGCCTCGCGCAGCACCAGCTTGAGTTGGGTGTTTGGCTCGGCAACATTGCGGCGCACCAGCAGTTTGAACTCACCGTTTTTGTTGCTGGTGAGGGTGGCCGGATTGGCTGCGGTTTCGGCAGCACCTGTATCAGGGTTTAGCGGCACCAGTTGACTGGCAGCGCCTGCCCCGGCGACGGTTTGCAGAATCGCCGTAAGGCGCGTGCCGGTGGGCACCAACACCGGGCCAGATGGGTCCAGCGTGTTGGCGTCGTAAGCCAGCAGAGTGAGGGCCGTATCCACACCCTGAGGGGCCTGAAGCGCGGCGCTGTCGTTGGCCGCCTTGAAACGCGCCGGGTCGCCGCCCACGTGCACACGAAACTCCCTGCTCACGCCGCCTGCGGCGCGGGCGGTGACGGTGACAATCTGGCTGGTGGCCGGGGGGCTGAACACCGCCGAGTTGCCGCCGACGTTTTCGGTGACGAAGCCCGCTGTGGTTTCAAAACTCACGTCGGCGTCGAGGGTGTTGTTGCTGCCGTTGAGCACCGTGGCCGTGAGGGTGGCCGTGGTTTTCTGCCCCGCCGCCCCCAGGCCAAACCGCGCCACCGAAGCCGCGTCGCTGAGCAGATTGATGGACGCGGGCGCGGTGGGGCCGGTGCCCTGGCCGGGGCGGTCGTTGTTGTTTTCGGTCGCCAGCGTCACCACCAGCCCGATGCCGATAGCCCCCAGCAACATGCCCAAAAACTTTTTCTTTTTCTTTTTCACCGCCGTGAACTGATGCCAGCGCACCGGCTCTTCGCTCACCTCGCGCAAAATCACTTCGTCGCCATAGCGGATTTCCCGTGCGCCTTCCTCAAGCCTGGCGCGGGCGTGTTTGCCATACACATCGGTCACGCGGCCAGTGGCCAGCAGGTCGCCGTGTCGCAACACACTCACCACGCCGTCCAGCAACAGGTTGTCGTAACGGTTTTCGAACCGCACATAGCCCGGCTCGGCCAACGACACCACCATGCCTTTGGATTGCAGGGTGGTGACCAGAACCTGAGCCAGCCGCTGGGCGGCGTCCTGCGCGGCTTCTTTCAGCAGGGGGTCCATGCCGCCCTTGTAACCGGCCCGCTCGCCACTGGTGCCCCACAGGCTGGCGCGAAACACACGGGCGTCAGAAGGCGACAGCAACCACGCCTCCACCCGCTGCTCAGCCAGACCGATTTCGGCGCTGTAGCTGAATTCCTTCACCGCAAGCGACAGACGGAAGTCTGCCCCCGACTGCACCACCTTCAGCCCCCGCTGACGCGAAGCGGCGGAAAGAAACGCCTCGTTGAGCGCGCGGGCCACGCCCTTTTCGGCGGCCCCGGCGACAAGGGGTTCCAGTTGAATGCTCTCGGCGCGGGCCGGGCTGGCAGCAAACCCCAGGCACAGCAACAGCGCGGAAAGAAAAAGCAGCGGACGGGTGTTGCGAATTGCAAAAAAGCTCATGTCAATCGTTCTCCAGGATGGTGGGCGTGACAAAAATCACCAGCTCTTTTTTGGATTTGTCGCGGGAGCGGGAGCGGAAAAGCTTTTTGAGGATGGGGATGTCACCCAGCAGCGGAGCCTTGCGAATGATTTCTTCGTATTCCTCCTGAATCAGCCCGCCGACCATCAGGGTTTCACCGCTTTTCACGCGCACCGTGAGTTTGACCTTTTTGGTTTTTTCGTTGGGCAGGCCGTCCACGCCCCGCTCGCCGGGGGTGGTCACCTCCGGCTCTACCAGCATGGTGATGCCGCCTTCGCGGTCGATGCGCGGCGTAATGTTCATCTTCACGCCAAAATCAATCGTCTGGCGGGTTTGTGTGTTGCCGGTGGTGTTGGCCGTGGCCCCGGCCAAAAAGAAACCCGTTTTCTCGGTCAGGTCCACTTCGCCCATTTTTCCGTCCAGCGTGAGCAGGTTCGGCTCGGCGATGACTTCCAGGTGATTCTGCTGTTCCTGGTGGCGCAGCACGGTGTTGAGGTTGAAGCCCTTGTGGTGGCCCACGATGTTGATGAGCAGGTCGCTGGCGGTGCCGGTCAGGTCGTTGAACTTGACGCTGCTGCTGGCGCTGGTGCGGCTGCCCTTGGTGCGGCTGATGGTGGGGTTGGCCATGAAGGTTTTGAGCGCCCCTTCTTCCATTTCCACAAACTTCACCGACACCATCACCTGACGGGGTTTGCGGTCCACCTTGCGCACCACCTCGCGGATGAGCCGCAGGTTGGCCGGGGTTTCCTTCACCATCAGCACGTTGGTGGTGGAGGTGTCCACCCGGCCATCGGCGCCGCTGGAATTGGGAGCCATGGTCTGCACCTTGCCCCGGTCTATCAGGCTCAGGCCCTCTACGATGGTCTTGACGTTTTCCGGACTGACAAAGCTCAGTTCGATCAGTTCGGTTTCCAGCGGTTCGATGCCTTCATCCTTGGTGTTGAGGGTGACCAGCACGGTGTTCTGGAACACCTTGTATTGAAACTTGTTCAGGCGGCCCAACAGGTCCAGCGCCTCTTTGACGGTGACGTTGTTGAGCGACAGCGTGGACTGCCCCGTGAGGCCCGGCGCAATCACCACGTTAAAACCACCCTTGAGGGCCAGCAGCGAAAGCACGTCTTCCAGGTCTGCCCGACGAAAGCTGAGGTTGGTGATGCGCGTGGCCAGCATTTTGGCCTCGATGCTGCTCACGCCGCTGGGGCCGCTGGTGGCGGCGTCGGTGCGCAGATTGCCTGCGTCGGGGGTGGCGGGAGTCTCTGGCGCAACGGGCGAAACCGGCGGCGGCAGGGCAGACCGGCCCGGCGAAACAGGCCGCACCGCGTCGGGCGGCAGCTTGGGGGGCGGGGCCACTTCAATCACCGGCGGCAAAGGCGGCGGCAGGATGGCGGCGGCGGGCATTTTGGGTTTTTCGGCGGCAGGGGTCTTGGCTTTGGCCGACGCGCTGCCGGGCACGGGCAGAATATCCAGCCGCACCACGTTCAGGCCCGCCTCGGTGCGGTCCACCACGGTGAAGCCTTCCTGCAGCAACAGTTCCAGCCGCACCTGATCTTCTTCCTTCACCTTGAGGGGATAAATATCAATTTGCTCCAGCCCCAGGCCCCCCACCGAGATTTTGCTGGTGCGGCCTTTCTGAAAAACCAGCGTGGTGCCGGGCAAAACCAGAATGTGCGTGTTCTTGCCGTCGTTGCGCAGGCTGGCCTGGGGGACTTCGCCGCTGAGCTTCACCAGCACGCTCAAAGGCCCCCGCTGATTGTTGAGTTGCACGTCGGTGAGTTCCAGCCCAGCCGCCCGCGCCCCGGCGGGGAGCAGCGCCCACAGGGCCAAAAGGCCCCAGCGGGCATGATGAAAAAACCGCTGCCTCATCGGCCCGCCCCCACAGGTGTCGCCAGGGGCGGCGGGGGTGCGCCAGGGTTGGCGGACTGCGCCACCGGCGGTGCGGAATCCTCAGAGACCAGCGGCATTTCCTCAATGCCATCGGGCGTTTTCAGGCGAATGAAATCCTTTTTGATCGCCACCACTTCCACACCCGGCTCCAGCACGGTGCCCACGCGGGCATACAGGCTCTGGCCTCTGTCGTTGGTCATGATCACTACGGGGTCTGCGTCTATCACAATGCCTCTGGGTTTGTAAGGATACGCTGGTTTGGGCGGCGGCTCCTGAGAAGGTGGCGTGCCATGGACTTCCATGGGGGGGAAGTCAAAACCACCCATTTCCGGCAACTGGGGCAATCCCTCGGGCAGACCCGCCACCTGTCCGCCGGTTTCCGCGCCCATCTCCGGCTCCGGCTCGGCCTTGCGATAACTCAACACAGGCGGCACGTCCACACCGGCTTCGCGGGCGGCCTCCACCTCGGCGGCCACCTGGGGCAACAACGACGGCCTGCCCTGCACCATCACGT
>CAYJOG010000079.1:0-9145 GCA_964371695.1 uncultured bacterium | reverse complement strand
ACCACAGCCTGGCCTCGCCGGGCTTGACAAAAAAGAAAGATTCCTTTTTGAGTGACGGGCAGCGCCAGCCATCCGCAGAGGCGTCTTTTTGTGTGGTAAAAGCCAACCGCCCCTCGGCAGAAACCACAAACACGTCTTCAAACAGCGGCAGGGAGCCTTTGGAAAAATTGTCGCGGGGAAACTGGATGATTTCTTCTTCGCGCCCCTCGGCAGAGAACAGATAAGGGGCCAGGACTTCGGGAATGTCCAGTTTCTCCCGCAGATCTTTTTCCATGTCCACCATCAGCAGTCCCAGTTCGCGGGCCATGAAAAGCCCTGTGCGGTGGGTGTTGTCGGCGGCGGACAGTTTGAGCTGGCGGTTGAACCCCATCACCAGCGTGCCCCCCACGGTCACCAGGCAAAACAGAACCAGCACAAAAAATGCGCCATAGAGCTTGCCGCGAAAGGTTTTGAAAAAGGTCATGACAGGGCGTGACGTGCCCGAAGCGCATTATAGGGATGGGACACCCGGCGGGGTGTCAAAAGATTTTCGCTTTTGGCCTTCACTGGTTTCGGTGGTTGCTGGCGGCTGTGCCTTGTGCTTAGGATGCCGCCTTGCGGACCAGCAAAACGTGATGCCAGAGGAGATAACCCGGCAATTCCGCGCCCAAACCCCATGAAGCGCAACCAGTCTTTTCACGCCCAGCTCGTGCTGGCCTTTCTGGGCCTGTCGCTGTTTTGCATTGTGGCGGTGGGCCTGCCCATGTTCATTGCCTTT
This sequence comes from uncultured bacterium, assembly GCA_964371695.1. Lineage (GTDB taxonomy): Bacteria > CAYJOG01 > CAYJOG01 > CAYJOG01 > CAYJOG01 > CAYJOG01. Next base: position 8,388 of record CAYJOG010000079.1, on the reverse strand, counting down.
CGCAGCTTTGCCCTGGGCGTGGCGCGGGAGAACACCCGCGAGGCCAGCTTCTTTTTGTCGGTGCAACTGGACAGGCTGCTGCGTGAGAACCAGCGGGTGGTGCAGGGCATCATGCCCACCGAGCAACTGGCCGAAATGCTGGCCGACGCCAACCAGTCAACGGTGGGGCTGAAAAAAAGCGCCGACATGGCCCTGTTTGAGGAAATCCGCATCGTCAACCAGTCTGGCAAGGTGCTCCTTTCCACGCGAGAGGCCAGCCTGAACCACATCGACCGCTGCCCCGCCAAACCAGAGGAACCCCACCTGCTGGCCCAGAAAACAGCGGGGGGGAAAACGTCCCTCGTGCTTTTGATGCCGGTGAAACAACTGGACGTATTTGTGGTGGGCTGCGTCAAAGCCGTGCTGGACACCGAAAAGGTGAAGCGGGTGTTGCAGAAAGACCTGAAGGGCCTGGGGGCCCAGGTGGGCGGGTTTGCCATTGAGGCCGACAACAACCAGTGGATGCGCGACGTGCGCCCCACCGCCGCGCAAAATCAGGACAACCGCCAGCAGGCCGGGCGGGGCGGCCTCTCCGGCCCCGAACTGACGGTGGTGGTGATGCCCGACTCCGAACAGGTGCAGGCCCCCCTGCGCACACTGGTGCTGGTGGCCGTGGGCATCGCCCTGGTGGTGTTTCTGATTGCCATGGGGGCGGGCAGGTTGCTGAGCATGCCCCTGGTGCGGGCCGTGGCCACCATGCGACAGGGGCTGGCGCGGCTTTCCAAGGGTGATCTGCGCCCCGTGAAGGCCCCCGCCATGGCAGGCGAAATGGGCGAGATGACCCACACGCTGCAAGGGGCCATCCAAGAGCTGCGCGAACTGGTGAGCGGCCTGAAAGACGTGGGCAACACACTGGCGGACATTGGCCACGCCACGTTTGAAGAAGCGGGCACGGGTCACGCGGCGCTGGAAAAAATCAAGGATTCCTTTGATGGCATTTATTTTGGCGTGCAAGGGCAGGTGGCCCTGCTGGACGGCACCCTGGCGTTGCTAGAGAGCGCCGCCCGCGAACTGGATCAGGCCGTGGCCGGTCTCGCCAACATTCACCAGCAGAGCCAGGACTGCGGCCAGTGGGCCGGGCGTGGCCGCGACAGCATGGAAACCCTGCACGGCGCCATGGGCGCACTGGACGAAGGCCGCCGCGACGGCGCGGTGGTGGTGAACGGACTGGTGAAGGACGTGGCCGAGGTGGAGCGGTTTGTAAAGCTCATTGACAACATCGCCGACCAGACCCGCCTGCTTTCGCTGAACGCCGCCGTGGAAAGCGCCCGCGCCGGGGCCGAGGGAGCCGGGTTTGCCGTGGTGGCCGAAGAAATCCGAAAACTCTCGGTGGCCACCGGCGAGGCGCTCCAGGAAATCCGTCACCTCATGGGCAACCTCAAGGAAAGCTCACGCCACGCCCATCACATCATGACCCGCCAGGGCGAAATGGTGCAGCAGGGTTATGCTGGGGCCACTGAGGCCCGCGACGCTTTTGGCCAGATGCACCAGCGCCTGAGCGCCACCATGGACACGGCGCAAAATCTTTCCGGATCCACCGGCGCGCTGCGCGAGGAGTTCGGCAAGGTACACGCGCAGATTGAAGAGGCCTCCAAAGCTGGTCAGATGCTGGCGGCAGCGCAGTCTTTTGAAGCAGACCTGCAACTGGCCCGGCGACAGTCCGAAATCCTCAAGGAAAACGCCGAGCGGCTGTTCAACACCGCCCAGCAGCTCAAAGAGAGCACCGGCCAGTTTCAGATTTGATCATCAGAGCAAGCCTTGCTTTGGTGGTGACCAGATATATGGCGTGTTGTGTTTTGCCCTCTCCCCAGAGCATTTTCGGAAATGGTAGAGCAAAAAGTAGGGCGGTCCTTCACCTCTCCCCTTGAGGGAGAGGTCGGATGGATTGGACCTTTTTGGCCAATCCATCCGGGTGAGGGGTTCAAACAAAAAACGAAAACCTTGCTTGGTTTTTTTTGCTTTTGAATAAACCCCTCACCCCAACCCTCTCCCTCAAGGGGAGAGGGGGTGGACATTGCCCTGTGTCAGCTTCGGATGCCTGCTCCATTAATTCCGGAAATTCTTTATACCAATTTTCAACCAAAACAACATTAATTCTGAGCGATGAACCAGTTTGGAAACGGGTGCTGCGAATTCAGACGGTTTGGTGAAAATTGGTATGAATTCATGGATGAATTCGGCTCGAACACCGAGGCCCAGACAGGGCCGGAGGTGTTCGCGGCGCAAGCGGGCTTTGCCTGCGCCGCGCCGGGCCGTAGCCATTCACGACGAATGGCAAGGCCAATAAAACCAATGAACATTCCTGCTATTTTGAATGTTCATTGGTATTAGAGCATTTTCGGAGTAGCTGTAGACAAAATAAGGGCTTTTTTCTTGCCCTCTCCCTCAGGGAGAGGGCATTTTCCACGCCTCCATTTAGGGCGATTTTGCCCCAAGAGACGCAGGCGTTTTCTGCACATAACTTTTTATCCGTGACCCCACCACGGGCAAGCGCCCCAAGGCCAGGGCGGCGCTTTCTTCGCGCAGCAGCACCAGCAGCACCACAAACATCAGCCCCCCCGCTGCGCCCGTGGCGCTGAAGCCCCCCAACAGTAATAACCGGCCAAAGTGCTGCGCCGAGGCCACCTCTTGAAAGAAATAAAGGCAACCCGCCAGGGGCAGGCTGGCCAGAGCCACCTTCAGCAGGCACACCAGCATGGCGCTGGCGCTGATGAGGGGATAACGCCGGCTGAGCACAAACAACTGCACCAGCCCCATGCTCACCGCCCCCACGCTCAGCCCCACGCCCACACCGGCGATGGCGTAACCCCGCACCGTCAGCAGCCAGGTGAGCGGCACACTGACCAAAAACGTGGCCACCAGGCCGGTCTTCAGCGGCGTGGCCATGTCCTGATGCGCGTGAAACCCCTTGGTGAGAATCTGGTTCATCACCAGTCCCACCAGTCCCAGGCTCAGAAACACCAGCGCCCGCGCCGTGGCGGTGGTGTCTGCCAGCGTGAACTTGCCGGTGAGAAACAGGATTTGTGTGATAGCCGGGGCCGCCGCCATGAACACCACCGTCATGGGCACACACAGCACCAGCGCAGCCCGCAGACCCAGGGTGAGGGTGTTGGCGAAACCGGCGTCGTCTTCCACCGCCTCGCGGCACAGCGTGGGATAAATCGCCATGCTGATGGCGCTGCCGAACATGCCCAGGGGAAACACCACCAGACGGATGGCGTATTGCAGGGCCATGATGTCGCCCGGCCCCAGAAAACTGCCAAACAGGGTGGGCAGCACCATGAGGTTGATCTGCGAGAGGCCAATGCCCAGCATGGCCCACACAAAAAGTTTGAGCACGCGGCGCAGGTCGTCGTCGCGCAGGTTGAGCCGCCACGCGGGCCGCCAGCCCCGCCTGAGCAAACCCGGCACCTGCACCAGCACCATGGCCGCCGCCCCCGCCACGGTGGCCACACACAGGCTTTGCAGGCCAAACCGCTCGCCCACGGTGAGCGCCACGGCGATGATGACGACGTTGTAGACACTCCACGCCAGGGCCGGGGCCTTGAACTCACCCAGGCTTTGCAGCCAGCCGTTCATCAGGCCGCTCATGGTGGTGAACAGCACCATGGGAAACAGCAGGCGCGAGAACCACACTGTTTCGGCAAAGGCTTTGTCGGTGGCGTGAAACCCCGGCACCAGCAGGGCCACTAGTTGCGTGGTCACCACCCCCAACACCACACCAATGAACACGGTCAGGTTCACCACGTTCAGCAGGTTGTTCGCCAGACCCCAGGCTTTTTCCATTTCTCCCTTTTGCCGCAGGGTGGTGAAAACCGGAATGAACGCCGCCCCCAGCGCCCCGCCGCTCACCAGAATGTAAAGCAGGTCGGGCAAGGTAAAAGCCGCGATGAAAGCATCGGTGGCCCGGTTGCGGCCAAACACGTGGGCGATGGCGCTCATGCGCACAAAACCCAACACACGGCTCAGGCCCATGCCCGCCATCACGATGAAAGCAGCGGCAGAAAGAGCGCGGGTTTTCTGGCTCACGGGGGGAGTATAGAAAGGACGCCAAGCGATAGAAGCCATCTCAAAAATACTTATGAGATGGCTTCTGGCAGGCCAAGGATGGCCTGCACCGAAAACCGGAGGGTTGAAAACACGCAGGTTTTCGCGCTCGTGGGCGGAATTCATTTCCGCCCACGGCGATCGAAAAAATCCACAGAGGGATTTTTGAGACAAGTTCTAGAGCCGGAATCAAGCTTCACCCCTGATACATGCCGAAATATTTCCGGTCCAGACTGCGAAACTGAATGGCCTCGGCCACGTGGTGGGCGGAGATGTCCGCCGCGCCTTCCAGGTCTGCGATGGTGCGGGCCACCTTGCGCACCCGGCTATAGGCCCGTGCGCTGAAACCCAGTTTGTCCGCCGCCTGATTCAACAGCGCGGTGGCTTCGTCGCCCAGGGGGCAGAACCGCTCGATGGCCTTGCCCTGCAACGACGCGTTGGTGAAAAAGGGGAAGTCCCTGAAGCGGGCCTCCTGTTGTTGACGGGCCGCCAGCACCCGCTCGCGCACCACGGCGGAACATTCCCCCGGCGGCGCGTGGGACAGGTCGCGGGGGTTCACCTTGGGGGCTTCCACGTGCAGATCGATGCGGTCCAGCAAGGGGCCGGAGATGCGGCTGAGGTATTGGCGCATCTGGTGCGTGGTGCAGGCGTCTTTGTGGCCAGAGTCGGGGGCGTAACCGGTGGGGCTGGGGTTCATGGCCGCCACCATGCAGAACCGCGCCGGGAAACGCACCGTGCCGCTGGCCCGGCTCACGTTCACGTAACCATCTTCCAGGGCCTGACGCAGGCTCTCCAGCGTGGGGCGATTGAACTCCGGCAGTTCGTCCAGAAACAGCACGCCGTGGTGCGCCATGGTGACCTCGCCGGGGCGGATGGGCTGGCCCCCGCCCACCATGGCGGGTGACGTGGCGCTGTGGTGGGGCGAACGAAAAGGCCGCTGACCCGCCAGCGTGAGCGACGCCCCCGTCTCGTTCACCACACTGCGAATCTTCGTCACTTCCAGGGCTTCTTCAAAGGTCATGGGGGGCAAAATGCTGGACATACGGCGGGCCAGCATGGTTTTGCCGCTGCCGGGCGGGCCGATGAGCAACAGGTTGTGTCCCCCGGCAGCGGCGATTTCCAACGCCCGGCGGGCAAAGGGCTGGCCCTTCACCTCGTCCAGGTCTGGGGCCAGATCGTCTTCCTCCGCCGCCACGGTCACGTCGGTGGGCAGCACCCAGTCGTCGTCTCCCCGCAGGCAGGCCACCAGATGGGCCAGACTTTTCACCCCCACGCTTTCCAGGCCCTCCACCAGCCGGGCTTCGGGCAGGTTTTCCACCGCCACCACCAGCCGCCGCACGCCCTCGCGCCGCAACTGCTCGGCCACCACCAGCACCCCCGGCACGGGCCGCACCACGCCATCCAGCCCCAGTTCGCCCATCAGGGCCATGTCCTCAAAGGCCGCCTGGGGCACCTCGCCGGTCACGGCAATCACACTCAGGGCAATGGGCAGGTCAAACAACGGCCCGGTTTTTGGAATGCTGGCGGGGGCGAGATTCACCGTGATGCGTCCCAGGGGAAACGTGCAGGCGCTGTTTTTGACGGCGGCGCGCACCCGCTCGCGGGCTTCCTTCACCGCCGCATCGGGCAGACCCACGATGGTGAAGCTGGGCAGGGCGGGGGACACATCGGCCTCCACGATCACCCGCAGTGCCTCAATGCCCATCACCGTGGCGCTGTAAACCCGAACCATGGCCGCCATGGTAGCGCAGCTCCGCAGCATGGACAGGAGGGGGGAATCGCCCATTGCTGTCAGAGCCTGCGCAGGCTCTCAGATTATCAAGGATTTTTGAAGTAGCACCGGCGTCCCGCCGGGAGTTTCAAGCGCGCCGCAGGCGCGCACCATTCAGATTTATCTTCATATTTCCCCGAAAAAACCTATTGGGTGACGCCTTCGGCGTTTTTTGCTCCCGACGGGACGCCGGGGCTACAAATAAACCTAACAGCAATGAGGGAATCGTTTACACTCCCCCCCCGATGAGCTTGGTTCTGGGAGATATACGCAATTTCTGCATCATTGCCCACATTGATCACGGCAAGACCACGCTGGCGGACAGGTTTCTGGAACTGACGGGCACCATTGAGAAGTCCAAGCTCAAGGAGCAGACCCTGGACACGCTGGATCTTGAGCGCGAGCGGGGCATCACCATCAAGTTGCAGGCGGTGCGCATGAAGTTTGAACACGGGGGCCAGCCCCATGTGCTCAACCTGATTGACACGCCGGGGCATGTGGATTTCACCTATGAGGTGAGCCGCAGCATGGCGGCCTGCGAGGGCGCGGTGCTGGTGGTGGACGCCAGCCAGGGCATTGAGGCGCAGCCCCTCTCCAACCTATACCTCGCCATCGAAAACGGCCTGGAAATTGTGCCGGTGCTCAACAAGATTGACCTGCCCGGCGCAGAAGTGGAGCGGGTGCGCAACATGGTGTGTGACCTGCTGGGCTGCGACGAAGAAGACGTGTTGCTGTGCAGCGCCCGCACGGGCGTGGGTGTGACAGAAATCCTGCACGCCGTGGTGGAGCGCATTCCCGCCCCCAAGCCGCCCAAGGACGATTTTCTGCGGGCGCTGATTTTTGACAGCAACTACGACAGCTACAAGGGCGTGATTCCCTATGTGCGCATCAAGAGCGGCGTGATGAAAAAGGGTGATCGCATCAAGTGTTTTCACAGCGGGCGTGTGCACGAGGTAGTGGACACGGGGGTGTTCTGCCCCGCCCCCACCTCTCAGGCGGAACTCGGCCCCGGCGAGACGGGTTATTTTGTGGCCAGCATCAAGTCCATCAAGGACGTGGCCGTGGGCGACACCATCACCCACCGCGCCCACCCCGCCCCCGACCCGTTGCCCGGTTATCGCAAGCTGAAACCTTTTGTGTTCGCCGGGTTGTATCCCATTGACGGTGAAGACATTCACAAACTCAAGGACAGCCTGGAGAAATACGCGCTGAACGACGCCGCCCTGGTGTATGAACCCGAAAGCAGCCAGGCCCTGGGGTTTGGTTATCGCTGCGGTTTTCTGGGGCTGTTGCATCTGGAAATCGTGCAGGAGCGCCTGGAACGGGAATATAACCTGGGGCTGATTGTGACGGCCCCCAGCGTGGTGTATCGCGTGGTGATGACCGACGGCGTGGAAAAACGGGTGGACAACCCGGCGCTGTTGCCCGACCGCAGCCGCATCGAGAGCATTTTTGAACCCATGGTGAAGGTGGACATCATTGTGCCCGCCGATTACATCGGCCCCATGATGGAACTCATCACCAGCCGCCGGGGTGAATATCACGACATGGAGCACCTGGAGGGCGGTCGGGTGAACATCCACTGCCGTCTGCCCCTGGGCGAAATCATCTTCGACTTTTTCGACCAGCTCAAAAGCCAGAGCAAGGGTTATGCCAGCATGGATTACACCCTGGACGGCGAGCAGGATTCGGACATCGTGAAGATGGACATTCTGCTGAACGCCGAGCCGGTGGACGCGCTGAGCATGATGGTGCATCGCAGCAAGGCCCACGACCGGGGCAAGGAACTGGTGGAGCGGCTGAAAGACGTGATTCCGCGCCACATGTTCGTGATTCCCGTGCAGGCGGCCATCGGCGGCAAAATCGTGGCCCGCGAAACCATCAAGGCCATGGGCAAGAACGTGACCGCCAAGTGTTATGGCGGCGACATCACCCGCAAACGCAAACTGCTGGAAAAACAGAAGGAAGGCAAAAAGCGCATGAAGCAGATCGGCAAGGTGGAGATTCCGCAGGAGGCGTTCGTCTCCATCCTCAAACGTGCGCCGGGGAAGTAAGAGCTTGTCGTGACCCGCAGATTGGCGTCATTCCCGCGCAGGCGGGAAGCCCGACAAAACCAAAAAGGTTTTATGTTTATGTTTTACCCCTCACCCCAACCCTCTCCCCAGCAGGGGAGAGGGGGTTAATCACCCCTGATTTTCAAACGGGAAATCCTGAACGCATGACGTTCTTACGTCCTTTGGGTTCGGGTTATCCACCGGGATGCATCCCCGGCCCCCTCTCCCCTTTAATGGGGAGAGGGTTGGGGAGAGGGGTTTAAAAAAAAAAAAGCAAAAAACCACTGTTTTTTGATTTTCTACTTATGTTTTACCCCGGCACTGTCGTGCCGCTGGGCGCGCCCGGCAGCATCAATATGCTGCCGCAACCCCAAAAGACCTCCCGCGCCCATTACCCGGTCCTACGGACCACCCTCTCCCCAAAGAGCCTGTTTGAAAAGTGGGTTATGTGAAACATGGCCCACTTTGGACAGGCTC
>CAYJOG010000078.1:0-9205 GCA_964371695.1 uncultured bacterium | reverse complement strand
CGGTCTTTTTGGGAAACCCTGGGGGGCAAGGTGATTGAGACCTCCCCCACCGACCACGACCACGCCGTGGCGCTCATCAGCCACCTGCCCCATCTGGCTGCGAGCCTGCTGGTGTTGGCGGGGCTGGAAGACGACGGCTTGGCCCGGCGGCTGGCGGCCACGGGGTTCAAGGACACCACCCGCATCGCCAGCGGCAATCCTGCCCTGTGGCGTTTTATCGTGAGTGAAAACCGGTCGTTCATCCTGAGCGCTGTTCACCGCTTTCAGGAAAAACTCGCCGCGCTGGAAAACACCCTTCAGTCAGGCGACGACGACGTGCTGGAGGCCCTGTTGCAACAAGCCAAAACCCTGCGGGACGCCATGCCCCCTGGCCCGTCTCATGGTGGAGGAGAGAACTAATGACTGAGCTTAAACCCTTTGAACTGCGCACCGTCGAGGCCCACACCATCGTGGCCACCTTCCACCGCCTGTTCGACCTGCGGGTCATTGGTGAGCGCAACATCCCCCGCAGCGGCGCAGCCATTCTGGCGTGCAACCACCAGAGTTATCTGGACCCGCCGCTGGTCTCCTGCGTCACAGCCGTGCTTTCTGGCCGGGTGGCGTCGTTTTTTGCGGCGGCCAATTACCTGAAAAACCCCGTGGTGCGCCACGTGTTCGACATGGTAGACGGCATTGCCGTGGAGCGCGGCACGGGGGACCTCGGCCCCGTGCAGCAAGGCCTGGAGCGGTTGCAGGAAGGCCGCATGGTGGGCCTGTTCCCCGAAGGCACCCGCAGCGAAGACGGCAAAATCCACCCCTTTCGCCAGGGCCTGGGGCAGATGGCCCTGCGCGGCGGCGTGCCCGTGCTGCCGGTGGCCCTCACCGGCGCTTACGAAGCCTGGCCCAAGGGGGCCAAAATGCCCAGGCTGGGCAGCCGTCTGGTGCTGCGCTACGGCGAGCTGATCCACCCCCCCAAGGTCATCAAGGAGCCCACCAAGGAACAGGCCCTGGCCTTCAGCGAGGGCATCCGCCAGAAGGTGGTGTCCATGGCCAAACTGGAGGGATACGAAGAATGACCGCAAACGCAGAGGGCCTCCGCCATGGCGCTTGACGCCACCGGGCGGCTTGTCTGGACCAGCCTGACAGCGGGCACCCGCCCCAAACTGGATTTTCTGGGGGAGTCGGTGCTCACACTCACCGTTTCACCCATGGATCTGGACGCCTATGGCCACATGAACAACGGGCGTTACCTCACACTGATGGACCTGGGGCGCGTGGACCTTTTGATTCGCAACGGCCTGTTGGGGGCCTCGGCCAAAAAGGGCTGGCGGCCCCTGGTGGGGGCGGTGAGCATCGCCTATCGCCAGTCTCTGGAGCCTTTTCAGCAATACCAGCTCTGCACCCGCCTGCTGGGTTGGGATGCCAAATGGTTTTATTTTCTGCAGCGGTTCAAACGCCACGAAAATCTGTGCGCCCAGGCCATGGTGCGGGGGCTGCTGCGGGGCCGCTGGGGCAATGTGCCCTGCGCCGAGGTGGTGCGGGAAAGCGGCGGGCCAGACCCCGGCCCCCCCTTGCCTCCGGCGGTCTCGGCCTGGGTGCTGAGCCTGGAACACCTCAAGGACCTGTCGCCAGAGGAATCCTCTGCGCCGACAGAGGAATAATCAGCCACCCATAAGGCATTTTCGGAAATAGTGGTTCATTTGGTTAAAAATGAGGAGTAGGTGCGGTGTCCCCACCGCACTATGACAGCAGCTCATTTTAAGTCGTCGGTAATTGACGCCCGTCACACCACCGTGATTTTACCCAGCAGCACGGGCCGTTCGGCCCCTGTCACGCCCGGTGCAGCCAGGGGCACTTCCCGCTCGCGCAACAGGGCCAGCACGGCAAAACACAGGGCCTCCAGCGCCTGGGGCGGCACGCCGAACACGATTCCACAACCCTGATGATTCGCCTGGGGCAATTCGGCACGGATGGCCTGCATGAGGGCTTCGTTACACACGCCGCCGCCGCCCACGCACAGTTCAAACCTGTCCTGCGGGTCCAGCCCCAGCGCCACCAGCCCCCGCGCCACACAATGGGCGGTGAAAGCCGCCAGCGTGGCCAGGGCATCCGGCAAAGTCGGCCTGCCGCCGGGGCAGCTTTCCAGCAGTGCCCGCAATGCGTCTTCGGTGTAATGCTCCCGCCCCGTGCTGGCGGGGGGCGGCGAGCCGGGGAAGTCATCCCACGCTTCTATGGCCGCCAGCAGGTTTTTGTTGACCGCCCCCGACAGTCCCCGGCAGCCGCCTTCGTCATAAGGTTCGTCGTGGCCATACAACCCCAGTGCGGCGTTGAGCCACAGGTTGCAGGGGCCAAAATCCGACGCCGCCACCGGCCTGCCCGGCGCAAACACCGCGCCGTTCACAATGCCCCCCAGGTTCAGTGTCACCAGCGGCAGTTCCCCTCCCCTGCCCTGCAACAGGCAGGATTGCGCCAGCGGCACCAGCGGCGCACCCTGGCCCCCCACCAGCAGATCATGGGTGCGAAAGTCACTCACCACGGGGCAACCCAGGACGAGCGCCAGATATCCCGCCTCGCCCATCTGCCACGTGGCCCCGGAAGGAGAAGCCTCCGGCTCCTGGCGCGGCGCGGGAGCGTGCCACACGGTCTGGCCATGCAACCCCGCCAACGCCACGTTCTTCAGCCCCCAGCCCAGCACTGCCTCTTGGGCGAGGCGCGCCATCCAGTGCCCCAGGTCGTGATGCAACGCCAGAAAAGCCTCGGCGGGCAGGGGTCGGCCTTCGGTCACGGCCAGCACCCGGTGGCGCAGGGCGGGGTCATAATCAAACGCCATGTGACGGTGCTCCCGCAACGTCACCCCTCCGGCGTCATCCAAACTCAGGCGGGCGGCGACGACATCCAGGCCATCCAGGCTGGTGCCGGACATCAGGCCCAGAACCCATCGGCCTTGAGCCTTAACATCCTCTAATCCGAGATTACCTTGAATACGAACCATCACAAACCACCCCGCTTATGTTTGGTTCGCCGGTTTCATCCGTGAAACCTTGCGAACAACGCCGCACGGTCCAGCCAAACCCAGAAAAACATCTGCCATTTTTTACCTCGAAATAAAAAGTCCCCTTTTGGACCAGCACCAGCCACGCTGAACCGGCGGCGGAATCGGCCATCCATGGCCTCTGGCCCAGGATGAAGCCAAACCCATGATCCCGCTTCACCCTTTTTCTTCCAGACTGAAACCCAGCGCCCGCTGGATTTTGTCCAGCAGGTCCAGGGGGTCACGCCCCAGCAGGCGGATCATCGGCTCCTTGCCGGGGCCGCCTTCGTCAAAGATGAAATCGGGCGGATTTTTCAGCCCCGCGCAGGCGGCGCGCACCCCCCAGTCCATGGTGTGGGCGTCTTTGTGCTGCTGGTGGGTAGGCTCGTCCGCCCGGTCAAAAGAAACACCTTTCAGACCAGCCCCTTTGGCCAGTTTGAGAAGCACCGAGCCATGGCGCAGATTCATGGCCGCCCGCACACCGGGAAAAATCTGATGCGCCTGCACCGCCACCCGGGCCACGTGGCTGCTGGCCCCAAAAGCGGGATAGCCGGTCACCGACAACAACCCGTGCCGCGCCACCACGCGCCCCGTGAACGCCGCCGCCTGATGCGGCCCCCTTGCGCCCGGCAGGCAATAAGCCAGGTTCAGACCCACCTCGGCCAGCAGGGGTCTGGCAGGCAGGCGCTCCAGCAACGGCATCACCCCCGCCAGGGCCTGAAGCACCTCGGCCCTGGGGGCGTTCACCAAACCCAGCCGCCTGCCCTGGGACAGTTCGCGGGCCTGGGCCAGATATTCCCGCGCCTCTTTGATAGCCTGTTGCAGCGGCAGGCCCCGTGAGAGAAAAACCGCCGCCGCCGTGGCCAGTGTGCAGCCTGTGCCGCGCGGGTCTTCGGCAGAAACGGGCGTATAAAACCGGTGGAGGCTCTCGCCGTCAAAAAACCAGTCCGTCACCTGCTGGCGGTTTTTTTCCGCCGACTTGAGCAACACCGTTTGCCCCAGCCGGGGCAGGTCTTTTTCGGTGATTTTTGACCGGCCCAAAAGCGCCTGGGCCTCTGGCCAGTTGGGTGTGGCCAAACTGGCCTGGGCCAACCAGGGCAACATCTCCGCCGGACGGGGCACAAACACACCGCCGCTGGCGGCAACAAGCACCGGGTCAAACACCACGGGGACTTTGGTTTTTTTCAGCAGCGGAAAAAGCACCGCAGCCTGAGCAGGAGAAATCACACCCACTTTCACGGCGCTCAGGCGCAGGCCCGGCTCGGACAGCACCAGCTTCACGTCCCTCACCAGCTCCGGCGCGGGCCGCCAGTCCACGGCGCTCACCCCCAGGCTGTTTTCCGCCACCAGCGCCGTGGCCACCGTGGCCGCCGGGCAGGCCAGGTCCGCCGCCGTGGCCGCGTCGCGGGAAAGGCCCGACAGGCCGGTGGGGTCCAACGCTCCAATCAGCAACAACATGGTCGCATTTTATGGTCATGATCTGGCCTGACCTGAAAAAGCACTTGCCAAGGCACACGAACAAACATTAATATTTCCGCCCCGTGGCCAAAGCCCCCAAAGCATTGCCGTATCAGGCATGGAACCCCGTCACCGGCTGCACGCGCTTAAGCCCCGGCTGCGACAACTGCTACGCCGAGCGCATCTCCCTGCGACTTCAGGCCCAGGGGGTGAAAAAATATCAGCACGGCTTTGCCCCCACGCTGCACCCGGCGCTGCTTAAACAACCGCTCACATGGCGGCCTTCGCGGCTGATCTTCGTCAACTCCATGAGCGACCTTTTTCACCCCGCCGTGACGGTGGAATTTTTGCAGCAGGTATTTGAGACCATGCAGCAGGCCTGGTGGCACGAGTTCATGATCATCACCAAACGCCCCGGCCGGGCCGCCGCACTGGGCGATGCGCTGCCCTGGCCAGAAAACCTGTGGCTGGGGGCCACGGTGGAAAACGCCGATTACGCCTTTCGTGTGGACCACCTCAAAAAAACCGCCGCCAAAGTCAAGTTCATCTCCATGACACCCCTGCTGGGGCCGCCGCCGGTGCTGGACCTGAGCGGCATTCACTGGGTGAGCGTGGGGCACGAAACCGGCCAGCACGCCCGCCCCATGAACCCGGCCTGGGAAGCAGAAGCCGCCCGGATGTGCGCTCTAGCGGGTGTGCCCTGTTTTTATTTTTCGGATGACCCCGACCAGGAAGACAGCGCCCCCGCCATCACCCGCCACCGGCTGAACATGCTGGACAGGGTGCGCAACCGCCGGGGCAAGGGTGTGGACCAGTTGGCGCTGCCGCTGGAAAACCCCGGATTGTCATCACCGGCCCCGCCTTCAGACACTTTTTTTCGCCTGGGCTGAGTCCAGCACATACACGTCATCGCCGATGTCCTTGAACCCAAGCTTGCGATAAAAGGCGTGGGCGTTTTTGTTTTTCCGGTCGGTGTGCAGAAAAACCTGCACCACCCCCACGTCGCGGCCAAGCGCCACGATCGCCTCCATCAGGCGTGTTCCCCACCCCTTGCCCCGCTGGGTCTGGGTCACCACCAAGTCATTCAGGAACATCTGCCACGCGCCCTCGGCGGGAGACGCCAGCAGATGAATCACCGCCAGCGCCACGGGTTTTGTTTCTCCCGCCAGCAAAAACCAGCAACCGGGTTTGGGATCTTCCAGCAGGTGCTGCACGTTCTCGTGCAGGAACAGCGGTTTGTGGGCCCATTCCTTGCGGGCCAGTTCCGCCAGCAGATCCGCCACCACGCCCGACTCTTCGGGCCGCGCCAGCCAGATGTCCGCGCCGCCCCTGGCCAGGGCGGCTTCGATGGTGGCGCGGCCGGGCAACTCCATGTTTCATTCCTGACCCAGCAGCGATTTTAATTCCCTGAAATCCCCCAGCGTGCCATAGAGCAGCGCCACCGCCCCCACCAGCGTGTGGTTGTCTTTGCGTCTTTGCGGGTCTTCGTCGTTCACCAGCACTTTGTCGAAAAAATCATTCACCACATCCGAACACTCATAGGCCAATTCCCCCGCATTCTTCAGATAGCTGGCCGGGATAAACAAGCTCCCTTTCACCAAATCAATCCATTTTAGAGCAAACTCGTGCATCGCCAACCAAGGCGCGCTTCCACACACCCAATCAGGAACCTTTTTCAAAATTTCCGCTTGGGTGCCGTGCTGGCTGATGTTCTGGACACGGATGGCCGCAGAGGCAATTGCCTTGAAGCTTTCACTGTCCGCAGCCAAGTCCAGAAGCGCCTTAAGCCGATCGGGCACATCTGAGTATCGCCAAACGGCTTGCAGAATTTCGCGTTCTGAATCACCCCAAAGCATTCGTTTCACTGCCTTGCCTTTTTGGGCCGCGTGAACAAACGGCATGGTTGCCCTTGGATATGTTTCCAGCAAAACATGAGGAAACCTGTCTTTCAAAAACTCATGAATCTTTTCCTTGAGTTGCCGCCAGACCTGTTCATCCAAGTCACCGAGGGACTGCGATGCGGTCCTTAGAATTTCCATCACATCATCCAGATCAACTATGGCATCCAGATTCCAACGAAGGGTGGTTCTGAGTACTTGGGCCGCAGACCGGCGAAGACCAAAGGGATCTTCTGTGGCGGAGGGCACCAGACCCAGCGCAAAAAAATGCAGCAATGTGTCCAGTCTGTCCAGCATCAACAGCGCCACGCCTGCTCGACTGCTAGGCACACCCTGGGAAAAAACCAACTGGTCAACCTTGTCTGCTCCCTGACGCGTCAACCCCATGGCCTCAGCCACCAACACGGCGGCGGCATTTTGGCCCGTCCGCTGCATGAGCAGCCGCGCCCCCACCGCGCCTTCCAGTTCCGGGAACTCTCCCACCAGCGTTGTTGTTCTGTCCTGACGATAAAGGGCAGCAGCTTCAGACAAACCCGCCAGTGACAATTGATTTTCCAACTGCCGACGCCGCTCATCGGAGAGGTCAGCCGTAAACCATATCGCCTGTTCCTTTTTCTGTTTTTCTTGGTATGCCTTGGCCGCCCCGGCCACGCGCATTTGTTTTTCCCACAGCGAACCGATTTTGGGGTGAAAGGTGATGTCCTTGAGTTTTTCCTGACGGTGGGGACTGTCCAGCGGCTCGGCGCTGTCGGCCCGCCAAAAAAACAGGGCATCGCTCAGGCGCGCCGTCACCACCCGCTCGTGGCCCCCCATGGCGGTGGTGGTGTCTGATTCC
This sequence comes from uncultured bacterium, assembly GCA_964371695.1. GTDB lineage: Bacteria > CAYJOG01 > CAYJOG01 > CAYJOG01 > CAYJOG01 > CAYJOG01. Next base: position 2,004 of record CAYJOG010000078.1, on the reverse strand, counting down.
TCCTGCCTGTCCAGCACCACCACAAAACGGTTGGCGTAATTGGCAGGGGTGGCCCTGCTTTTTTCCACCAAGGGCAGATAACGCTGGTGGCGCATGAGCACCACACGAATCACCTCTGGCGGCACTTCCAGAAACGTCTTGTCAAAAGACGCCAGCAGGGCGTGAGGGGTTTCCACCAGCCAGTTGATTTCCTCCAGCAGTTCTTCCTGATCCGCCTCCAGGGGTTTCAGGCCCGTGCCCTCCAGCGCGTGGAGGGCGAGGTGGCGGAGCCGCTCTTTGCGCCGCTCCGGGCAAAGCTCCACGCCCAGCAGTTTCATGTTTTCGGCATATTCACCGGCGTGCAGAAACGAGAGGGGTTTGCTGCGGTTCTGGCGCGGCTCGTGGGTGGTGTGACCCGCCTTGAGCTTGCGGGTGGCAAACTGGATCACCTCGACCCCCACCAGCCCCAACACCCAGCGCACGGGCCTGAGAAACGTCACGTCATCGCCCCAGGCCATGCGTTTGGGCAGGGGGCATTTGTCCAGAAACTCCCGCACAAACCGGCCCAACAGCACCGTGGCGGGCTGGCCCCGCTCCAGAATCTCGATGGTGGCGTAGCCGTCTTCCATCACGATGTCCGCCGCCTTCAAGCCAAACTTTTTGGCGAAACCTTCGGCCTGGGGCGTCCAGTTTCCGGCGGCGTCTCTCAGCACTTTTTCCGGCGGGCCTTTGTGAATCACCAGCCGGTCTTCCTGAATTTTGAGAATGCTGTCGCAGGTCACCACCAGACGGCGGCAGGTGCCCCCCACAAACAGGTGCGAGGGTTCCAGATGTTCCTTTTCAAGAAACGCGGCGGCGCTTTCCTTCAGATAAGCCAGCACACCCGGCATGGCCCCCGCGGGCATTTCCTCCACGCCGATTTCAATGGCCAGGGGGGCCAGAAAATCAGGCAGTTCGGGCACCGGCTCCAGAGGGGCTTTTTTGCCTTTCATACCAATTCCAATCTGAAATGGCGGGAAACCGCCGGAAGGTTTAGCTGACAGGAACCCATAATGAAACCAGGAAGGGATGAGCGGAATTGGTATGAATTCATGGATGAATTCGGCTCGAACACCGAGGCCCAGACAGGGCCGGAGGTGTTCGCGGCGCAAGCGGGCTTTGCCTGCGCAGCGCCGGGCCGCAGCCGTTCACGACGAACGGCAAGGCCAAATATACGATTCCAATTCAGGGTAGCAGGAATTGGGATTGGAATCGGCATCATTAGGATTTCTCCTTTTTCTTGCTGCGGGGCGGGCGGACTGGTTCCTCCACACCCACATAAGCCATGGCCACGCGCCGGGCCAGGTTGCGCACCCGCAGTACATAACGCTGGCGCTCGGCCTGACCCAGCGCCCCACGGGCTTCCAGCAGGTTAAAGGTGTGACTCATTAACAACACGTTGTCATAGGCCGCCACGGCGGTGTGCCGCCGGTTCAGCCCCTTGGCGGTGTTGTTGGTGTCTTCAGCCTCTGCCCCCGCCGCCATCACGGCCTCGGCCTCCTGCTCCAGGTGGTCAAACCGCAGGCGCAGTTTTTCGATGTCGGCCAGTTCGAAGTTGTAGCGGCTGAAAAGTTCTTCGTCTTCGCGGTGCACGTCGCCATAGGTGAAATCCGGGGATTTCCACATCAGGTCATACACGTTGTCTTTCTCCTGCAAAAACATCGCGAGGCGCTCGGTGCCATAGGTGATTTCACAGCTCACCGGCTCCACCGCCACGCCGCCCACCTGCTGGAAGTAAGTGAACTGCGTCACCTCCATGCCGTTGAGCCACACCTCCCAGCCCAGTCCCCAGGCCCCCAGGGTGGGGCTTTCCCAGTCGTCTTCCACAAAGCGCACGTCCAGGTCTTCCACCGGCACACCCAACACCCTCAGGCTTTCCAGGTACATTTCCTGCACGTCGTCGGGCGTGGGTTTGAGCAGCACCTGATATTGGTAATAGTGCTGAAGGCGGTTGGGGTTTTCGCCATAGCGGCCATCGGCGGGGCG
>CAYJOG010000077.1:0-9226 GCA_964371695.1 uncultured bacterium | reverse complement strand
GTAAAGGGGAGAGGGTAAGGATGGCGGCGCTTCGTTGCACAAGCAGGTATCCATGCACAGCGACTTATGTCGTCATGTATATAAACAGGCTCTTTCATGTCGCCGCCTCTGTTTCCGGTGGAACACCGGCGGGGGTCTCGTCGTGTTTTTTGGGGGGGCCCAGCAGGTGATGTAGATATTGCCGCAGGGCTTCGTCGTCCAGATCGGCAAAGAGCTTGCCCTGATGACACAGGCTCACCTCGCCCCGCTCTTCGCTCACCACCAGCACCACGGCGTCGATCACCTCGCTCAGCCCCACCCCCGCACCGTGGCGTGTGCCATATTTTTTGTGCAGGTCGGGGTTTTCGCTCAGCGGCAGAAAACACCCGGCGGCGGCCACGCGCTCACCCCGGCAAATGGCCGCGCCGTCGTGCAGCGGGCTGAGCACGTTGAACACCGACAGCAGCAGGTCTTCGCTCAACTGGGCGTCCAGCACTGTGCCGGTGCGGGCGTATTCATCCAGCCCCGTGCGCTGCTCCAGCACCACAATGGCCCCCATCTGCCGCTGGGCCAACTGGCGACACACGCGGATGAGAATGTTCATGACCACCTCTTTGGTGTCGCGGTTGCCCCAGGTGCGCAAAAAGAACTCGCCGCGCCCCAGTTGTTCCAGACCCCGGCGCAGCTCTGGCTGAAACACGATGGGCAGGGCGATGAGAAACATCGTCATGACTTTTTCCAGCACCCAGTTGAGCGTGGGAAACCCCAGCGTGGTGCTCAGCAGCCACAGCAGCAGCAACACGCCAATGCCCTTCACCAGCTGCACCGCACGGGTGCGCTGCACCAGCAGCATGAGGCGGTAAAACAGAAACCCCAGCAGCAGAATCTCCACCCCGTCCTTCACGCCAAAGGGAATGGAAACCAGCGGCAGGACGGTTTCAAGAAACATGGTTTTTTTCTGCTTGGGACAGGATTTTTTGCGCCTGACGCACCTGCGCCCGCACGCTTTTGGGCGAGCCGCCCCCCAGACTGTGTTTGCGGTTCATGCTCTGCCTGGGGTCCAGGGCGTTTTTCAGTTCGCGCACTTTCGCGGGCGTGTTCAGCAGCGCGGGATGCTGCTGATGCAGGGCGGCGGGGGCGATTTCACCCAGGGGTTTTTGCTGTTTCAGGGCGGCCTTCACCAACCCCCCGGCAATTTCGTGGGCCTCGCGGAAGGGCAACCCGCCGGACACCAGAAACTCCGCCAGGTCCGTGGCCGCCGTGAGGCCCAGGGGGTCTTTTTCGGCAAAGGGGTAGGGTTTCAGACCCACCGCCGACACAAAAGGAACCCACACTTCCAGCAATCCCTGGGCCGTGTCCAGGCCGCGAAAGAACACGGGTTTGTCCTCTTGCAGGTCTCGGTTATAAGCCGTGGGCAGGTTTTTGAGCAGCGTGAGCAGGCTCAGCAGATCACCCAGCAGCAGGCCCGCTTTGGCCCGCGCCAGTTCGGCCACGTCGGGGTTTTTCTTTTGGGGCATCATGCTGCTGCCGGTGGCGAAATCGTCCGGCAGCAAAAGCAGGCCAAACTCCGCCGAGGCGTAGAGCACCATGTCCTCGGCCATGCGGCTCAGGTGCAGGCCCAGCATGGAAAGGGCAAACAGGCCCTGGGCCATGAAGTCCCGGTCGGCCACGGCGTCCAGACTGTTGGGGTGGGGCGCGTCAAAGCCCAGGGCCGCCGCCGTGGCGTGGCGGTTGATGGGCAGGCCCGTGCCCGCCAGCGCGCCAGACCCCAGGGGGCAGGCGGCGTTGGTGGTTTTCAGAGCGTGATCCAGCAAATCCAGGTCGCGGTGCAGCATCCAGAAATAAGCCATGAACCAGTGACCGGCGCTGATGGGCATGGCGGCCTGCAAATGGGTGAAACCCATGAAAGGCACGTCGGCATGGGCCTGGGCCTGATGGCTCAACACGCCCAGCAAATCCAGCAGCAGGGCGCGGATTTCGCTTAAGCGGCGGCGGGCATAAAGCCGGGCGTCGGTGGCCACCTGATCGTTGCGGCTGCGGGCGGTGTGCAGACGTTTGCCCGCCTCGCCCACCAGCGCCACCAGCCGCCGCTCGTGATACAGGTGGATGTCTTCATCCTGCGGGGCAAACTCAAACCGGCCTGCGCGGGCGTCTTTCAAAAGCTGCGCCAGCCCCCGCGAAATGGTAGCGGCGTCTTTTGCGCCCAACAGGCCCGTCTGGGCCAGCATGTCGGCGTGGGCCTTGCTGCCCTCGATGTCTTCCACCGCCATGCGTCGGTCTGTCTCGAGCGAGCCGGTGAAGCGCATGAGGGCTTCGTGGGGTGAAGCGACGAAACGTCCGGCCCACAGGGCGTTCTGGTTTTTGTTGCCGGACGTTTTTTTGGCCATGCGCTCAGGCCTTTTCCGTTTTTTCCCGCAGGGCGGTTTCGGTGCGCAGGCGCAGGCCCTGCAGGCGAATGAAACCCGTGGCGTCGGCCTGGTTGTAGGTGCTTTCGCCGCCAAAGGTGGCGAGCTTCGGGTCAAAGAGCGAAAAAGGGCTGCGGCGGCCCGTGATGATGACGTTGCCTTTGTAAAGCGTCAGCCGCACCTCGCCGGTGACCCGTGTCTGCGTGTTGTTCACCATGGCCATGAGCGCGCTCATTTCGGGACTGAACCAGAAACCGTTATAGATGATCTGCGCGATTTTGGGCATGAGGCTGTCTTTGAGGAACATGGCCTCGCGGTCCAGCGTCAGGCTTTCCATGGCGCGGTGCGCGGCGTAGAGCACCGTGGCGGCGGGGGCTTCGTACACCCCCCGGCTTTTCATGCCCACAAAGCGGTTTTCCACCAGATCGGTACGCCCCACCCCGTGTTGGCCCGCCAGTTTGTTGAGCCGCTGCATGAGGGCCACCGGGCCGGGTTTTTCGCCGTTCAGCGACACCGGCTCACCGGCCTCAAAACCAATGACGAGCTCCACCGGCTCAGCCGGGGCGGCCTGGATGCTCTGGGTGAGCAGGAACATGTTTTCTTCAGGCCCGGCCCAGGGGTCTTCCAGCACGCCGCCTTCATAACTGATGTGCAGGATGTTGCGGTCCATGCTGTAGGGTTTTTCGGGCGTGACGGTGATGGGGATTTTCTCGGCCTCGGCATAGGCCACGAGGTCTTCCCGCCCCCGGAAGGTCCACTCCCGCCAGGGGGCGATGGTTTTCAGCCGGGGGGCGAGGGCCTGGGCGGTGAGTTCGAACCGCACCTGATCGTTGCCTTTGCCGGTGGCCCCGTGTGAGAGCGCCGTGGCGTTGTGGGCGAGCGCCAGTTGCACCATGGCTTTGGCAATCACGGGCCGGGCGATGCTGGTGCCCAGCAGGTAGACCCCTTCATACACCGCCCCCGCCTTGAGCGCCGGAAAGAAAAAATCCTTCACCAGTTCCTCACGCAGGTCTTCGATCACCACCTTGCTGGCCCCCGTGCGCAGACCCTTTTCCTCCAGGCCGTCCAGCTCTTCTTCCTGCCCCAGGTCGGCGGTGAAGGCGATGATGTCGGCGTCGTAGGTCTTTTTGAGCCAGTGCAGGATGACGGACGTGTCCAGGCCGCCGGAGTAGGCCAGAACGATTTTTTCGGTGGTTTTTGACATGAAAAAAGCCTTTTAAAAGGGAAATGGCCCTTTCGGGCGCGTCCATTATGTCCAGAAAACGGGGGAGATGCTTATGGAGGCGCAGGTTGACAGAAAGCCGTTGCCGCCCCAAGTCCGACCAAAATACGACGTGTCGTAAAATGGTCTTGACTATTCTACGATAGACACGATAATGGTCGAGGTGGGAGACACCCGTTTTTATGACACGCTGCTGGCCGATCACCTGGCCACGCACCGCCAGATGATTTTTGTCAGCGGCCCCCGGCAGGTGGGCAAAACCACCACCTGTCGCGGGCTTGCCCACCACTACGCCAACTGGGACAACGTGGATGACCGTGCGCTGATTCTCTCGGGTACGGAAAAACTTTCGAACTGGCTCGGACTGAACCGCCTTGCAGGAACTCCTCCGGTGGCGCTGTTTGACGAGTTGCATAAATACCCCGGCTGGAAAGGATTTCTGAAAGGTTTTTTTGACACCCACGGGAGCCGGGTGCGCATCATCGTCACGGGCAGCAGCCGCATGGACGCCTATCGCCGGGGAGGCGACAGCCTGATGGGGCGTTATTTCCTTTACCGGATGCACCCCTTCTCGGTGGCCGAGACGCTGGTGCAAAGCCTCCCCGGCGACAAGTCCATCCTCCGCCCTCCCAAAAAACCGAAAGAAACCGAGTTTGCGGCCCTCTGGCAACACGGGGGTTATCCAGAGCCGTTCCTCAAGCGGGATCCCCGCTTCAGTCGCCGCTGGCAGTCTCTGCGCCACGCACAACTGGTGCGCGAGGACATCCGGGAAATGGCGCAAATCCAGCAGATCGGCCAGATGGAAGTGCTGGTGAAACTTCTGGCGGCCCGGTCGTCGCGGCAACTGGTTTATGGCAATCTGGCCAAAGAGGTGCGCATTTCGGTGGACACCACCCGCCGGTGGATTGAGGTGCTCTGCAACCTGCACCTCGGGTTTCTGGTGCGCCCGTGGTTCAAAAACGTCTCAAGGTCGCTGCGCAAGGAACCCAAATGGTTTCTGCGGGACTGGTCGGGCATTGAAGACCCCGGCGACAGGGCCGAGACCTTTGTGGCGTGCCACCTGCTCAAGGCCGTGGAAGGCTGGACCGACATGGGGCTGGGGCGGTTCGAACTGGGTTATCTGCGGGACAAGGAAAAAAACGAGGTGGATTTTGTAGTGGTGCGCGATGGCAACCCATGGTTTCTGGTGGAGGTCAAGCAACACGATGCTGCCCCCAGCAAATCCCTTGGGTATTATCAGAACCAACTGGGAGCCCCCTTTGCTTTCCAGGTGGTGCTGGACGCCCCTTATGTTGAAGCAGACTGTTTCGCCAAGCCCAGAGATCCCCTGGTGGTTCCAGCCAGGACATTCCTGTCACAGCTTTTGTAACCTCGCCGCCGGGCACGTTGCTGCGCCATAATGCTTGCGGGACATGAACAGGGAACTGCTGGAAAAAAACATCGCGGCCATTGAAAAACTCAAGTGCCCCCCGGCGCTGCCTGAGAACTATTTCGAGAACCTGCGCAACCCTGACTGGGTGAACACCGAAGACGACCTGGTGCTGGAATATTTCAAAAGCCGACAGGGCCACGGCGTGTTGCGCATGGTGGACGATCAGGGCCGCCGCCACAGCATGAACAACCCGGTGGACCCCTACCGCGAGCCGGAGAAGGCCCTGGGAGAGCTGGAGCGGGAAATCGGCGACACCCTGGCGCTGGTGGGTTTTGGCCTGGGATACGCCGCGCGGGCGGCCATCCGCCTGTTTGGCGAACACCTGCGCCTGTGCATCCTTGAGCCCAGTCAGAACGCCTTTGCCCTGGCCATGCGCAACGAAGACCTCACCGACATCCTCACGCATGGGAATGTGCTGCTGGGCGTGGACCCCGACAAGGCCCATGCCTACCGTCTGGCCCACGACGCCTATGACACCACCCTGAGCGCCCACCTGCACAACGTGGTGGAAAGTTACTGTTACCAGCCCCAGTTGCGCAAAAAGAGCGAGATCATCCGCGAATCAACCGAAGACGCCGTGATGATGTCCCAGGTGAACTACAACACCGGCGATGCCGGGGGCGCGCAGTTTCAGCGCAACATGATGATGAACCTGCTGCACGGTCTGCGCAGCGCCAGCACCATGGATCTCGCCGAGCAGGACTTCAAGGGCCGCCCGGCCATTGTGATTGCGCCCGGCCCCAGCCTGAAAAAAAACGTACACCTGCTCAAAGACCTGGAAGACCGCGCCCTGCTGCTGGCGCTGGACACCAGCATCAAGCCCCTGCAACTGGCGGGCATCAAACCCCACATTGTCTGCACGGTGGACCCAAACCCCATCAACGCCAAGAAGTTTCCTGAGGAGGGCCTGCCGCCGGACGTGGGGTTTTATGGCTGTCTGGACGCCTGCAAGGAGGTGTGGGATCACGCCCCGGCGCTGTCGTTCGCCTATCACCGCGACGCCCATCTCATCAAACCCCTGGAGCCGCTGATAGGCCCCAAAAGCGCCAGCCCCAGCGGCGGCAGCGTGGTGACGGACGCCATCATGCTGGGGGTGATGCTGGGCTGCGACCCGGTGATCACGGTGGGGTTTGACCTGGCGTTCACGGACAACGAATGGTATGCCCCCGGATCGTTCCGCACCGACATGAGCGAGCGCCACCCCGACACCATCGAGGTGCCCGCCGCCCTGGGCGGCACGGTGAGGACGGCCGTGGTGTATTACACCACCCTGGTGTGGCTGGACGCCTATCTGAAATTCATGGCCCCGGCCACACACTTCATCGACGCCACCGAAGGCGGCGCGAAGAAAAAACATTTCGAGGTCATGCCCCTGGCCGAGGCCATCGAAAAATACTGTCAGGAACCGTTTTCTCCTCGCGAAAAGGTTAAAAATGCCCACACAACCGGCCTCGTCTGGCTGCGCGAAAACCTCGCAGAAGACAACGCCCAAAAAATTCTGGAAAGCTACAACAAAGCCTTTGAAACAGCCACGAAGCTCACCGAGGTTTACGCCGACATGCAGGAGACGCTGCAGGCCGCCGAGCGCATCCAGTTTTTTGCACAGGCCCAGGAGGCCGAAGAACTCTTCAACGCGTTTGAAAAGGCGGTGGAAGAAACCTTTTTGCTGCACACCCGGTTTTATTCCCATCTGGTGAAACTGGCGGGGCTGGACACCACCGGCCTGAAAGACAGCGGCGACGACAAACACATGCTTTATCTGCGCACCTCCCACGAGTTCTGGAAGAACATCACCACCATGCTCGAAGAAGAAATCACCTTTGTGCGCGACGAATTCATGGGGCGTTACGCCGAGGTGCGGCAGGCCTGTCTGGCAGAGAAACGTGACGACTGAACCACTCCTGCAAATGCAAGCCGTGGGCCAGCGGCTGGGGGGCCGCTGGGTGTTCCGCAAAACCAGCCTGAGCCTGCCCGCAGGCGGCCTCACGCTGCTCATCGGCCCCAACGGCTGCGGCAAAACCACACTGCTCAAACAGGCGGCCACCGTGCTCACCCCCAGCCAGGGCCGGGTGATCATCGCCGGTCAGGACGCCCAGAAAAACCGTCAGGCCGTGCGCCGCCACACGGCTTATATGGGGGCGTGGCCCGCGCTTTATGAAGACCTGTCGGTGCAGGAAAACCTGGGCCTGTTTTTGCAGGCGCGCCGGGGACGCGGGGCGCTTCAGGAGATCCCCGCCGCTGCGGCCGCCCTGGGGCTGGAAAACCGCCTGCACGCCCGCATCCGTACACTTTCCAGCGGTCTGCGCAAACGCACGGCGCTATGCCTGATGGCGCTTTCCCGCGCCAGCCTGTGGCTGCTGGACGAACCGGAAACCACCCTGGACCCCTCCGGCACCGCGTGGCTGCTGGGGGCGCTCAAAGCCCACCTGTCGGGCGGCGGCGGTGCGCTGGTGGCCACCCACCAGCCAGATGTTTTTGCCGCACTTGCGCCCATGGTGCTGAGCGTGGGGCCAGCGGGCGTGAAGCCGGTGAATACATAAAACACGAAACACACCGGATAAACAGTATTTTCTGCTACACTGGCACCTATGTACGATGAAAAAGGACATCAGGCTGTTTTGCAGGCCATTCGGGACTACACCGAAAAAAACACCAAAACGCCCGAACTGGCGATGCGCGCCCTGCAAAGATCCGGGATTTATGACGGCAATGGTGAACTGATGCCCGAATACTGCCAGACCGAGCTGGGCCAGTTTTCGCCCCCGCCTTCATCGCCAATGCCGCGATGAACCGCCTGCATACGGCCTTTGTGCTGGGTTATCACGGTTGCCGCCGCGAGGTGGGCGAAAGTGTGCTGCGGGGAGAAACCGTGTTGCGGCCCAGTGAGAACGAACACGACTGGCTGGGGCACGGCATTTATTTCTGGGAAGCCGACCCGCGCCGCGCCCGTGAATGGGCCAGCGCCCGTTATGGCGGCGAAGCCTTTGTGGTCGGGGGCGTGATTGACCTGGCCTGGTGCCTTGACCTGATGTCGCGGGAAAGCCTGGAAATGCTGGCAGCAGCCCATGCCGCCCTGCAACAGATGGCCATCAAAACAAAAAGCCCCTTGCCCCGGAACGAAGGGGGCCGCCGCAACCTGGATTGCGCCATCGTCAACCATTTGCATGAGCTGCTTCTGGAAGAAAACGCCACCCCCTTCGACACCGTGCGGGGGCTTTTCTGGGAGGGCCAACCCCTGTTTGAAGGCAGCGGCTTTTTTGCCCAGACCCACGTGCAAATCGTGGTGCGCAGCCCGGCCAGCCTCAAGGGCCTGTTTCGGATTGAAGTCTGACCATCGCCTTTATTTCCGCCCCAAGTGAATAAACTACCCCGATGCTCCGGGTGGCCTGGCTCCTTTTTCGCAAAGACCTGTTGCTGGAGTGGCGCACCCGCGAGCTGTGGCTGGGCACGCTGCTGTTTGTGCTGCTGTCGCTGTTTGTGCTTCAGTTTTCGCTGGCGGGCGAGGGAACCTTGTCTCCCCGCGTGGGGGTGGGGCTTTATTGGGTGGTCACGCTTTTTGGGGCCACACAAATGACCGCCCGGCTCTATCTGGGTGAACTGCAAAGCCGCACGCTGGAGCAATGGCTGATTTTGCCCGTGGACCTGGCAGGCGTGCATCTGGGCAAATGGGCGGCGGCCTGGTTGCAGGTGACGGGGGTGGGGGCGCTCACCTTTGGCCTGTATGTTTTTTTCTTCACCCAGACCCCCGGCGGCAAAAACCTGAATGTGGACCTGCCGGGTTTTCTGGCGGTGCTGGCGCTGTTTTCCGCCGCCACGGTGAGCCTGGGGGGCGTGTTCAGCCTGCTGAGCGTCCACACGCGTTTCCGTGAGGTGTTTTTTCCCCTCTTGCTCTTTCCGCTGAACGTGCCCATCCTGTTGGCCGCCGTGCATCTCACGGCCCGCCTGTGGGGGGTGGACCCAACCGCCCCTGTGGCCCATTGGTGGCGGCTGATGCTGGGGGCCAATGTGCTTTATTTTTTTCTCGGATTTCTCATGAGCGACTACCTTTTGAACGAAGCGAGTTAAGGGCAAACCATGACACCCCGTCTTTCCCTGTTCCTGCAAGCTGCCCTGGTGGTGATTGGCCTGGGGCTGGTGATGGCCATGCTGGCCCCCAGCGACGGTTACATGGGCCTGCGGCAAAAGATA
>CAYJOG010000076.1:0-9372 GCA_964371695.1 uncultured bacterium | reverse complement strand
GGCGACGTGGTGATCAAGCACCCGGACAAGGTGCGATATGTGGCCGTGGCCGAGCCCAACGCCGAGCGCCGCGAAAAAGCCCGCCGCCGTTTCAGCATTCCCAAAGAGAACTGTTTCGAGAACTGGCAAGAGATGCTGCGCCGCCCCCAACTGGCCTCTGCCCTGCTCAACGCCACGCAAGACGCATTACACGTGCCCAGCACCTTGGCGGCGCTCAGGGCCGGTTATGCCGTGTTGCTGGAAAAACCCATGGCCCTGTCGCCCACCGACTGCATGGCCCTGGCGGCGGCGTCGGAAAAAACGGGCAACCTGTTGCAGATTTGCCACGTGTTGCGTTTCAGCCGGGCCTTCCGCAAGGTCAAACGCCTGATCGAGCGCAACACCATTGGTCAGGTGCTGCACATCAACCACACCGAGAGCGTGGGATATTGGCACTTCGCCCATTCTTATGTGCGGGGCCACTGGCGCAGGCAAGACGAAAGCAGTTTTCTGCTCATGACCAAAAGCTGCCATGACCTGGACCTGCTGTGCTGGTTTCTGGGTCAGCCGGTGCAGCAGTTGAGCAGCTTTGGCGAACTGAGCTGGTTCAAGGCCGCCAATGCGCCAGCGGGTTCTGCGCCCCGCTGCACCAATGGCTGCAAGGTGGAGCGCACCTGTCCTTATTCGGCCATCAAGCTTTATCTGAATCCCGCCCGTCCGGCCATTCCCCCCCAACTGGCGCTGGGCGTGGCCCCCAGCAGTCTGGTGCATTACCTGCAAAACCCGCGCCACAGTTCGCTGGCGGGCGCGGTGATGGACGACCTGAGCGAAGAGGGCATCCAGCACAGCCTGCGCACTGGCCCCTATGGCCGGTGTGTGTATCACTGCGACAACGACGTGGTGGATCACCAGACCGTGAACCTGCGTTTTGCTGGCGGCGCCACCGCCGTGTTCAGCCTCAACGCTTTTTCCACCCTCATGGAGCGCACCACGCGCATCTGCGGCAGCAACGGTGAAATCCGCCTGAGTGACTTTCGCGGCCTGTTTGAGGTGCGACGTTTTTCCCGTGGCTCCAGCCGTGTGGAGTTCATTCCCCACGAGGCCCACAACCACGGCGGCGGCGACGAAGGCGTGTTGCTGGATTTCGTAAAAAACGTGCGGTCAGGCGGCGGCCAGGCGCTCACCAGCGCCCGCAACAGCCTGCTGAGTCACCTGCTGGCTTTTGCCGCAGAAGAAAGCCGCCTGAGCGGTAAAACAGTCACCTTTCCCCGTTATCTGAAATCCCTTGGTCTGGACGGCCAACTGAACGGATGAAAGACAGCCCTTCCCATGCGGTTCATGTTTTTCGCGCCGCCGGTTGCGGCCTCTACAGTCAGTCTCCCCCACCCTCTTCAGCGGCAAAAGAAATTTTTTTGTTGTTGCCCGGCGCGGGCGGCAACGCCCACACGCCGCTGCTGATACAGCTTGAAAACGAACTGGCCAAAAAAAACATCTGGTGCGGACGCGTAAATTTTCCCTATCAGGAAAAAGGAAAAAGAGCGCCAGACCCTTTTGTGAAAATCGTGGCGGCCCTGCAGGAGATGCTGCGTGCGTGGCTGAAGGAAAATTCCCAGGCCGGCCCTCTGGTGCTGGTGGGCAAAAGCATGGGGGGCCGCGTGGCGGCGGCGGCGGACTGGACAGGTTGGCCGGTGACCCGCGTGGTGTGCCTGGGTTATCCCCTGCACTCCCTCAAAAAACCCGACCAGTTGAGAGACACACCGCTTCTGGAACAACCCCTGCCCCTCACGCTCATTCAGGGCACACGGGACAATCTGTGTAACCTGGAAAAACTCAAGGCCGTTCTGTCCCGGCGAGCCTTTGCCACCACACTGCAAGTTGTGGAAGGCGGCGACCACAGCCTTGTCCCCAAGGGCAAAAAAGAAGCTCCTCTGGCCACCATGCTGGAATGGATATTGGGGTGATGGGTGGTTACCCTCTGGCCATGAAGGCAAGCGAACGGGAAAAACTGCTGGAACTGGACAGGCGTCATGTCTGGCATCCGTTCACGCAGATGAAGGATTATCACGAGGGAGAAGAACCGCTGCTGTTCACACACGGCCAGGGGGTGTGGTTGCATGACGGTGCGCGACGTTATCTGGACGCCGTGGGCAGCATGTGGACCAACACACTGGGGCACAACCACCCGGCGCTCAACCGGGCGCTCAACCAGCAACTCGCAAAAGCCGCCCACACCACGCTGCTGGGGGCCACACACCCTGCGGCCATTCGGCTTGCAAAGGCGCTGGTGGACCTCACACCAAAGGGACTGAACCACGTTTTTTATTCCGACAATGGCAGCACCGCCGTGGAGGTGGCCGTGAAGATGGCCTATCAGGTGATGACCCGCCGCCACGCCCGTCTGGGCAAAAAAGGCGAAGCCCCATCGTTGTTTCTGAGTTTTGAAGGGGCCTATCACGGTGACACGCTGGGAGCCGTGAGCGTGGGCGGCGTGGATGTTTTTCATGCGGCGTTTCGTCCGCTGCTGTTCCCCACCGTCAAGCTGCCCTACCCCGCTTGGCCGGTGCAGGGTGTGCCGGACACGGCCAGAAACCGCCGCGAATTTTTGACCAAGGCGCTGGCGGAAGCCAAGAAAGTTATCCAGCAAAACGCCCACCAACTGGTGGGCGCGGTGATGGAGCCGGGGCTGGCGGCGGCGGGGGGCATGTGGTTCATGGTTCCCGGTTACCTCAAGGGCCTCTCACGCCTGCTGAAACAACACGGCCTGCTACTGATACTCGACGAAATCGCCACCGGCTTTTGCCGCCTGGGGCCGTGGTTTGTATGCACGCAAGAAGGCGTGACACCCGACCTGCTGGTGTTGGGCAAGGGCCTGACGGGGGGCTATCTGCCCCTGGCGGCCACACTGGCCACAACCAGCATCTACGACAGTTTTCTGGATGATTACCAGAACGCCAGCCACTTTTTTCATGGCCACACTTTTACCGGCAACCCTCTGGCGGCGGCGGTATGTCTGGAAAATCTCAAACAACTTCAAAAACCATCTTTTCAAAAAAGCCTGGCCCACCGCAAGGCCATTTTTGAATCGATGCTCAAACCACTGGCGGCCCACCCGCTGGTGGGTCAGGTGCGGGTTAAGGGTTTTGCTGCGGGCATCGAACTGATGCGCGACAAAAACCGGGGTCTGGCTTTTGACTGGGGCGAACGCATCGGCCACCGCGTGGCGCTTTTGCTGCGGGACGAAGAAGTCTTCATGCGCCCCCTGGGCAGCACGGTGGTGCTCATGCCGCCACTGTCCATTTCTTCCGCCGAAATCCGTTTTCTTGCAAGGGCCTTGGGCCGCGTACTGAACAGGCTTCAGACAGAGTTGGAAGAATCGTGAGTCCCGCCTCGCAAAAAGTGCTGGTGGTGGATTTCGCCCTGCTGGGAGACCTGGTGCTGGGCTTGAGGGCGCTGAAGGTTTTGCAGCAGGAACACCCCAACGCAGAAACCTGTTGGGTGGTGAACGGAGCCTATGTGGAACTGGTGAAAGACCAGCCGGGCGTGGCGGAAGTGCTGGGTCTGCCCAAATATCAGCAGCGCCTGAAATCCCTCTGGCTGGGGGCGACGTTTGCCCGGCGGGTGCGGCCCGGCCTGAGTTTTGTCATGTCCGACAGTTTTTATTCGGCCCTGCTGGCCCGCGCCGGTGGCGGCAGGCGCGTGGGTTTCGCCACCGAAAGACGGGGCTGGCTGCTGAGCGACGCCCTGCCACACCAAAAACGGGAACACCTGTGGACTCGCCGCGAACGCCTTTTGCGTCAGGTCTTTCCGGCCACGAGCGCACCCACTGGCCCCTGGCTGGAGACACCCGCCCGCTGGCACGAAGGGTTGACATTGCCCCAGGGGGAGTACGCCGTGGTGAACCCCAACGCCAGTTGGGCCAGCAAGTGTTATCCCCTGCCCCAACTGGCGCAGGCGCTTCAAAAACTGCATGAACAAAAATCAGGTCTGGCGTGGTTTGTCATTGGCGCATCCGGCGAAGAAAACCGGGTGAAAGAACTGATGGCCCTGGCGCCCTGGCTGCATGATGCAGGCCGCCTTTCCATCACCCAGCTGGCGGTGTTTCTCAAAAACGCCCGCCTGCTGCTCACCAACGATTCCGGCCCCATGCACTTGGCGCAGAGTGTGGGCACACCGGTGGCGGCGCTGTTCGGCCCCACCCATCCGGCGCACTGCGGACCTGTTGGTGAACACCACGAAGTGCTGCGCGTGGAAGTGCCCTGCGGCCCCTGTTATGAATACACCTGCCCCCGCACCGAAACCGAAGGCCACATGATGTGCCACACGGGGATTTCACCAGAGAGCGTGGCCGCAGCCTGTCTGGGATTGTTAACGGGTGTACATCAATTCCCTGTCCAATGATTTCTTCACCATGGGCGTCAACACCTCCGCCGTGAGTGCGTGACCTTTGGGGGCATAGTGCTGGTCGTGGGGCCAGTAAATTTTTTCCTTGTGCTGATGGGCTTTGGCAAAGGCGTCCAGCACACTCACAAACTGGCCGTGCCCCGTCAGACACTGGCGGGACGTGAAGTTTTCCATGGTGCGGGGGGCCGGGTTTTTCATGTCCAGCTTTTGCGCCTCCAACTGAAAAAGCCCCACATAAGCCGTGACCACAAACGGAACACCCCGCCCTTTCAGTTGGGCTTCCATGCGTTTTACCAGACTGCAATAAAGCGCCATCTGGGCCTTGCCCTCTGGGTTTTTGGGCGGCTCCAGCGCCGTGCGCCAGACTTCTTCAACGGGTTGTTTGTCCGATTGTTTCTGGTGGGTCAGCCTGTCCTTGATCCCGGCCAAACGCATACTGATGAAACGGTGCAGGTGCAGGCGGCGTTTGATTTCATGGAAAGATTTCTGCCATTTCTTTCGCCAGAGCCAGCTTTCGCTTTTTTTCTCGATCACCAGTTTCTGGGCCAGCAGCAGTTTGGCGTTGACTGTCTCAGGATAATTTTTGACGGGTAAAACGGGGGGAATCAGTCCGCCGTTTTGATCCAGGCGAAACAATGGTCGCCGGGCAGGTTTGGCCGCCACTGCGCCGGTCACGTTGTCGGACGGGTCATTAAAAACCGTCACCAGCACCACCGCGTCGGGCTTGAGGGGCAGGATGATTTTTTCGAGCAGCAGGGCCTGCTGGGCGGTGCTGTAACCCCGTGTGCCCGCGTTAAACACCCGCACCTCCCTGCCAAGCCGATTCTGAAGTTGGCGGGTCATGGTCTCGCGGGCCTTCACCTCCAGGCCCGCCACGATGGAGTCCCCCAGCACAAACACCCACTTTTCACCCGGTGGTTTTTGCCGCGGCACGGGGGCCTCGCGCCAGCCCAGGGCATTGGTGTCAAAACGCGTCACGCCCCAGTCAAAACCATGAAAAGGTGCGTTTTTCAGATGGGGTTTCATGCGGTAACCCAGCACGGAGTGATAGGCATAAATCCTTTCTTCTTCAGGCCGCTCCTGATAATCCCTGGCTGCGCCGATGAGGCGGATCACCCCCTCTGCCATCACCCCCACCAGCAAAAGAGAAAACCCGATCAGCCCCATGTTGAGCAGGCAGGAACGCCACCAGGGCATGGCCGCAGCAGGCGGCGTTGGCTCTGGCCCGGTCATTCCACACACAACCCCACCAGCGTCAGATCATCCTTCCGGTCCCACTTTTCCTTTTCGGTGAGGGCGGCAAAAAGTTCATCCACCAACCCCAGGCCAGCCGACCGACCCGCACGGGCCACCCATTCCTTCAGTTCCTCTTCACTGAGCCGCCCGTCCTGGCCTTTGACATCAAACACACCATCGGTGAACAGCAGCACCCGGTCGGTGCTCAAAAGGGTTTCGTGGTTTTCTTCATAACACGCGTCCGCGTCCAGCCCCAGGGGCAGGCCTTTGGCTTTCAGTTCCCGCACCGATATTTCGCCCTGCGCATCTGTGCGCAGCAACAGCGGAAAAGGATGGGCCGCCCGGGCAAAACGCAGTTGTTTGCGGGCCGGATCAAAACGCATCAGGAGCATGGTGACATAGGCGATTTCTTCTTCGGCCAGGCGCTGAAAAAGGCGCTGGTTCAGACGGGTAAGGGCCTCGCCGGGGCTTTGGGTTTCCCGCAACACGTCTTTCATCTCCGCCATCACCAACACCATCACCAGGGCAGCGGGCACACCTTTGCCGCTCACGTCTCCCACCGCCGCCACCAGCCCTCCGTCGGGCAGCGTCAGCACTTCAAAAAAATCGCCCCCCACCTCGTTCATCTGCATCACGCGCCCCAGACACCGCGCACCCCGCACCGCCACCACCTCGCCCTTGAGAAGTTCGTTCTGCACCACACGGGCCAGGCGCAGTTCGGTTTGCATGGCGGCGTCTTTTTTGAGCAAATCCTGATTCTGCCGCGAGAGCAGTTCTTTGCGCGAATGCAGGGAGTCGGCCATGTGGTTGAGTGACCGCCCAAGGTCCGCGATTTCATCGGTGCCCACCAGTCCGGCGCGGGCCGTTTCCTCACCGGCGGCCACGCGCCCGGCCACCTCCATCAGGGCCTTCACCGGAAACAGAATCCACTTGGCCAGCAGCAGCGTCTGAGCCAGGGTGAACATCATGCCCCACACAATCATGGCCAGCCAAAAACGGTCGCGGGCGCGCTCGCGCATGGCCACGGCGTCTTCCAGCGAAAACTCTATTTCCAGCACCCCCACATAGAAGCCCCGCTGTGTCACCCACCCGGCGGCCTTGAGCGGATTTTTGCCCGACTGCCACGAAGGGGCGGGCGTGGACTGAATCTGTTTTTCCTCACCCTTCAGGCCATCCACCATAAAAAGGGTCGCCTGCGTGGGGCGGCGCGCCAGCAGGGTGTTCAGCAGCGGGTCCAGGGGCATGTCCCGGCGGTTGCGGAAGGCCCCCTCTGTGCCGCCCACATAACGGTGGCTCGCCAGCACGTGGCCTTTGTTGTCCACCAGCCTCAGGCGCTGCACCTGAATCAGCCCCATCTGGTTTTCAAAAAAGAGTTGCAGGGTGTCCAGGCTGGTGTCGGGCAGGCGCGAGAACTCCTCGCGGGCCGACTGGGTGATGGAGCCCGCGAAACCCACCGTCTGCTCGCGGATCAACCGCTCGGCCTGTGTCACCAGAAACACCGTGGTCAGCGCCCCCATGCAGGCGCTCATGGCGACAAAAAACGCCAGCGCCTTGAGGGTGAGACGGTTCATAACCAGTAATAACCCAAGCTGAAATCCTGCGCGTTTTCAAGGTCTTCGGAAAAACGGATGACGTTGGCGGAGCCGGGCTTGACCTGCATTTCCACTTGCAGCATCAACCCCATGCCCTTGAAGGGAACCGCTTTTGCCCCTTTCATGGGTTGTCCCTGGGCAAAAATCGTCCAGGTGTGGCGGCGTTTCTTCCAGGTGGGAGGGGCCAGGGAAAGCTGTCCCTGCCAGTGCCACGCCACGGGCGCCTGCCCCGTGAGGGCGTGGCCGCCGCTCAGGCCAACACCCACCAGAGAAACCCGTCGGTGCAGGTTTCGCTTTTGCCAGCCCACGCCCAAGCCAACCACCTTTCCAAGCGCACTGTCTCGCGCCGACATGAGCGGCAGCGAAACCGCAATGAGCCCCTCGCCGCCAAAACGGGGCCGCACCATGCGCAGCACGGGGTTGGTGAAGGTGTCGTTGGGGTTTTTGCCGCCGGCCAGTGAAGCGCCCCCACCCTGCACCTGAAAACCATAACCATTCACCGGCAGACCAGGGCGGGAGCCTTCGGGAAAAGAAAATGACTTGTGGTAATCCTCGATGAACCCGTCCATGAAACCGGCAGACTGGTGATCCCACCCCAGATGAATATCGCAGCGCCAGCGGGCGAAACAGGGCATTGGCCCCTGCCAGCTCAACCGCAGATTTTCATAGTCGGTGAGGATGGTTTTTTGCGGTGTCTTTTTGAAAAGCGCCAGCGAACTGAGGGAAATCCCCTTGACCGGTTTTTTGAGGGGCGCGCCAAAAGGCATTTGCAGGGTGCCATGAAAAGGCGGCGTGAGGTTGGGCGCAAAAAGAGGTGCAGAAGGCGGCGGCGCGCCCGTCTTGGCAAAAGACCGCCCCGCGCCCATAACGCTCATCCCCAGCAGAAGAAAAAAAGCTCTTTTCACCATTTCATCCCTTGAAATGCTCATACCGATTCCAATTCCTGGCACCAGGAATTGGAATCTTTTATTTGGCCTTGCCATTCGTCGTGAATGGCTGCGGCCCGGCGCGGCGCAGGCAAAGCCCGCTTGCGCCGCGAACATCGGCGGCCCTTTCTGGGCCTTGATGTTCGGGGCGAATTCATCCATGAATTCATGCCAATTCTTCTCACCCTTTCCTGGTTTCATATTGCATTCCTGTCAGTCAACCCTTCCGGCGAATTTATGTTATTTTGTATTAGAATTGGCATCAATGGCAGCCAGCACTTCCTTGGCGTGGCCCGCCGGTTTGACCTTGCGCCAGATTTTTAGCACTTTCTGGTCCGGGCCAATCAAAAAAGTATCCCGCTGTATGCCCATGTATTTGCGCCCATACATGCTTTTTTCCACCCACACGCCATAGGCTTCGCACAGCGCGCCATCTTCGTCGCTGAGCAGCGTGAACCCAAGCCCCTCTTTTTCGCGGAACCTGCAGTGGGACGCCTGGCTGTCGCGGCTCACACCCACCACCATGGCCCCGGCTTTTTTAAAAGCGGCGGCTGCGGCCTGAAATTCACCGGCCTGCACCGTGCAACCGCTGGTCATGTCCTTGGGGTAGAAATACATAACCAGAAATTTCCCTGTAAAATCTTTTTGCGTGACGGTTTTTCCGTCCTGGTCAGGCACCTTGAATTCGGGCGCTTTTTTTCCTTCTTCAACCATGAAGTCCTCCTGAAAGAACTAGGATTATGCCCAACAAATGCCTTCTGCCCAAATGTCCACAATCTGACACACTCTCTGGGAAAACGGTTGAATCTGTGATAGAAACATATTTGCCTTATGACTGATACTGGAAAAAGAATTCTTCCTCTCCTGGATGACACCGCCCTTGAAAACATCGCCCAGCGATTCAAGGCCCTCTCAGAGCCAAGCCGCCTCAAAGTGCTCAAAGCCCTCATTCACGGAGAAGCCTCCGTCACACGTATTCTGGAGATGACGGGCTTGAATCAGGCCAACGCCTCGCGCCACCTCAATTACCTTTACCGCGAAAAAATCCTCACCCGCACCAAACAGGGCACCACGGTGATTTACAGAGTGTCGGACCCGGTGGTGTATGAGCTGTGCTGGATCGTGTGTTCCAACGGCGACAAAAACCACCCGTAGCGGTTCATTTGGTTAAAAATGAGGAACAGGTGCGGTGTCCCCACCGCACCAATACAGCAGCGATGGGGACATCGCTGCTACTC
>CAYJOG010000075.1:2725-9378 GCA_964371695.1 uncultured bacterium | reverse complement strand
CCTTTGATCTGGCCGAGCCGTTTTTTGTGCTCGCCACACAGAACCCCATCGAGCAGGAGGGCACCTATCCGCTGCCAGAGGCCCAACTGGACCGCTTCATGTTCGAAATTCGCGTGGATTACCCCAGCCGCGACGAAGAAATGGCGATTCTGAAAATGACCACGGGCGTAGAAGAAGCCGAAACGGAAAAACTTTTCAGCCGTGAGGACATATTGGCCATTCAGCGACAGGTGCGCGAGGCCCCGGTGCCCGACGGCGTGTTTCAATACGCGGTGGATCTGGTGCGGTCCACGCGACCCGATGACAGCCCCCACGAACTGGTGCGACAGAACCTGCGCTGGGGCGCGGGGCCAAGGGCGGGGCAATATCTGGTGCTGGGGGCCAAGGCCCGTGCGCTGATGAACGACCGGGGCAACGCCAGCGTGGAAGACGTGCGCGCCGTGGCGCCAGAGGTGCTGCGCCACCGTCTGGTGATGCACTACGCCGCCCAGGCCCAGGGCGTGACACCCGACACGGTGGTTTCGGAGTTGCTCAAGAAGATGGGGTGAGCAGAGTCTCAAAAGAGGAGGATGGTTTGGTGTTGGATGTATTCCCGAAAAGCCCCATTAATTCTAATCCACTGATTTTCCAGGGTGGTGTATTGCTGCTTGATGCTTTGGGTGTGCGCGACTTTTCGGCGCAACAATGTGTGGACTTTATTTATGCCAGAAACTATATTTTTGGAGGGCTTGCCGGGCTTCAGAAGGGTTATGAAAATACATTTATAAAAACGGGGAAGGAACCAAAAAGAAGCTCTACGAATGTAATGTTTGGCGGATATTTTTCAACATTTGGAGATACGATTTGCCTTACATTTCCGATGAAAAATATAGGCAATAATGTTTCCGTGCGGCAAAAAAAAGATTATGTTTCTGCCGTTGGGGGACTCCTTGTGGGTCTGATTCCATTGGGTTGGGACAAGGGGGTTTTGCTTCGGGGGGCTTTTGGCTCCGGGGAATTTGTTGTCGACAAGTCGACGAATACTATTCTTGGCCCGGCCATATCTCAGGCAGCTAAGACCCATGAAGCGGTGGATTGGATGGGTGTCGTGATGAGCATGGGTGACGGGGATTTTTGGGGACTAGACAAAAACTCCAGGCGCTATTGTGTGGATAAAGTCATTCCAGTTTGGGTAAAGTATGATTGCCCCATCAAGCCATCTTCTCAATCCAATGGGTCAAAAAAAGAGTTTTGGGCTTTTGGGTGGCCAATTGGTTTGATATATAATTTCCGAGGAAATATCGATGAAGCTAGAGATCGTATTGTTCGCCTTAAGGCTGAAAAATGCCTGTCTAAAAAAGATGAGCCCAAATATGACAACACACTTGAATTCTTCGACTTTTTCGTAAAAGAGCATTGGCAGTGGTTTTTAAAAAGATCCAAAAAACATTAAAGGAGAACCCCTTGCCGCTGGATCTGACACCGCTTGAAAACGCCCTTGGCCAACTGGAAACAGCCCTGACTTTTGCTGTTTCAGATCAGGCCCGGCAAGACGCTGCGTTGTTCCAGCAGTTCCGCAATTCGGTGATTCAGTGTTTCGAGTTCACCTATGAACTGGCCTGGAAAATGCTCAAACGGCAGATTGAGTCCGACAGTCCCAGCCCCGAGGCCGTGGACGCCATGTCTTTCAGGGAACTGATCCGCGAAGGAGCCGAACGGGGTCTGGTGGGTGAACCTCTCCGCTGGTTCACCTATCGGGAGCAGCGCAACCGCAGCTCCCATGTCTACCGCGAAGACACCGCCCAGACCGTTTATGACGCCGCCCAGGAATTTCTGCCCGACGCCAGGGCCTTGTTGAGCGCGTTGCGGGCGAGAAACCCGTCATGAAGTCGGCGCTGGTGATTTCTCCCACCGAGCTGGAAATGGTGCTGGAGATTCTTGGGCGGCATGTGCCAGAGCGGGAGGTGGTGTGTTTCGGCTCACGGGCCGGGGGGGCGGCCAAGCCGTTTTCTGATCTGGACCTGTGCGTGATGGGAGAGACTCCGCTTGCCCCCGGCCTGCTGGCGGCGCTGAAGGACGACTTCAGCGAGTCGGACCTGCCCTATAAGGTGGACGTGGTGGACTGGGCGGACACGAGCGCGACTTTCAGGAAAATCATCACCGAGGGTGCGCTGCTCATTTCCCCAAACAAAACCGGCTGAACATTTCGTCGAGCATTTTTTCGGTCACGTTTTCGCCTTCCACCATCTGGATCTCCCGCAGGGCGGCCCACAGCCAGTCGGCCACCACCTCGCCGGGGGCCTGCCGGGCCAGCAGGGCGCGGGCCTGTTCCAGCGAGTCCAGGGCGTTTTGCAGATTCTGCGCATGGCGCTGGTTCACGGCCACTTCACCGGCGGGGGCCTCGCGGGGTTGCAGGCGGCCTGCCAGCATGAGCAGCAGCGGCTCCAGTCCTTCGGCGGTTTTGCAACTGATGGCGGCGTCCAGCCCCGGCGGCAGGGTGGGGCACAGGTCCATTTTGTTGCCCACCAGCAGCAGGTTTTCCACACCGGCTTCTTTCAGCAGCCGCTGGTCTTTCTGATGTTCTTCGGCGGTCAGGCTCAGGTCCAGCAGCAGCAGGCACAACTCGGCGGTGCGGGCTGTCTCAAGGGCGCGGCGGATGCCCTCCTGCTCAATGGTGTCGGTGCTTTGGCGCAGACCGGCGGTGTCCCGCAGTTCCACCAGACTGCCGCCGATGTTCAGGGTGGCGGTGAGTACGTCCCGCGTGGTGCCGGGGGTGGGGCTGATGATGGCGCGCTCGCTGCCCAGCAGGCGGTTGAAGAGGCTGCTCTTGCCCGCGTTGGGTCTGCCCACCAGCGCCACCGGGGGCAGGCGGTGCAGCGCCTGATGTGCCGGGTGTGTGGCCAGCAGGCCGCGTATTTGTGTGAGAAGGGGTTCCAGTTGCGCCAGCCCCACGGGCTGCGACAGGCTTTCCACACCTTCTTCGGGATAATCCTGCGCGGCTTCATAGGCCGCCAGCAGGCCCAGCAGACTGTTTTCCAGCGCTGAAAACCGCTCGCTCAGCGCGCCCCTTAACTGGGCCACGGCCTGTTGCATGGCCGCCGGGCCAGGGGCGTCAATCAGGGCCGCCAGCCCCTCGGCCTGTGTGAGCGAAAGTTTGCCCAGGGCCACGGCCCGGCGGGTGAACTCACCCGGTTTGGCGGCCACCGCCCCATGGCGGATGGCCAAGGCCACCACCGCCTCGGCCAACAGCGGATTGCCGTGCAGGTGAAACTCCACCACGTCCTCGCCGGTGAAACTGGCGGGGGCTTTGAAGTAGACCCACAGGCTCTCGTCCAGCGTGCGGCCATCGTCGGTTATTCGCACGCGGGACAGGACCCGGGGGGCGGCCAGGGGCCTGCCGCCCGTCATGGCGCGGGCGATGTCCGCCGCCTGGGGCCCCGACAGGCGCACCATGGCCACGGCCCCCCTTCCGGGGGCGGTGGCGCGGGCCACGAGTGTGGTGTGAAAGGCGGCACTGGTCATGGCAATGGTCAGACCTGATGGAATTGTTGAACCGGCTCAGCCAGTCACTTTTGAATGAAGGTATTTTAGGCAGGCAATGCCCTCTCCCTGAGGGAGAGGGCAGACAGCGGCCAAGCGGAGCAAGGCCGCTGGCGGGTGAGGGGGTAAAGGCAGAAGGCCAAAACTTTTGATTTTGTCCATTTTATTTCGCTCCCCCTCACCCGCCTCAGGGTTCACTTTGTTCAACCTTCGGCTGCCCTCTCCCTGAGGGAGAGGGCAAGAACTGGCTTTGCCGCCCTTGTCCTTATAATAAAGACAACGTGGTCTCGCCTGTGCGCCTGATGAAGGTGGGGGTTTGTTGCTGCCTTTTTGGTTTGCTGGGGTTGGGTGGCGCACGGGCGGCGGAACTGGCCGGGAACACCGGTGAAATCCTGGTGCGTCTCAGGCCGGGGCGGGCGGCGTCTTCGTTGGGGGCCTCGGCCAGGCGTCTGAAGGCAGACGCGCTGCCCCGCTGGGTCAAGGTGTTGCCAGAACCCGGCGAAACCATGGATCAGGCCCTGGCCCGCCTGCGTCAGACCAGCGGCGTGGAAGTGGCGCAGCCCAATTACATCTATCGCGCCCATGCTGTTCCTAACGACCCGTCCTATGCCGATCAGTGGGCGCTGCCCGCCGTGAACCTGCCCGCCCTGTGGGACACCACCACCGGCGCGAGCGACGTGGTGGTGGCGGTGCTGGACACGGGTCTGAATCTGAACCTTCAGGATTTTGCGGGTGTGCTGGCGCTGAATGCGGCGGAGTCGGCCAGTAACGGCGTGGACGACGACAACAACGGCCGGGTGGATGATTTTGTGGGCTGGGACTTTGTAAGCAACGACAACGACCCCACCGACGACGACGGCCACGGCACCTTCGTGGCCGGTGTGGCGGCCGCCCTGCGCAACAACGGTGTGGGTGTGGCGGGCGCAGCGGGGGGGAGCGGCGCGGGGCCGGGTGTGAAGCTGCTGCCGGTGAAGGTGCTGGGCAGCAACGGCGCGGGCAGCGCCGAGGACATCATCGCCGGTCTGGCCTATGCCGTGGGTCGGGGGGCCAGGGTCATCAACATGAGCCTGGGTCAACTGCTGCCCGACACCGCGCTGGAAGAAGCCGTGCAGAACGCCAAGGCCAGCGGCGTGGTGCTGGTCGCCAGCGCGGGCAATGGAGACGCCAACGGCAACCCTCTGGCGGTGGAGTATCCCGCCGCCTATGACGAGGTGCTGGCGGTGGGGGCGTTGAGTGATTCCACCCAGCGTGTGGTGTGGTCCAACCGTGGCCCGGCGCTGGACCTGATGGCCCCCGGTGTGGAGATTGCGGGCATTGACATGAGCGGTCAGGTGATTCACCGCCAGGGCACCAGTTTTGCCGCGCCCCTGGTGGCGGCGGTGGCGGCGCTGCTGCGCTCGCTCAACCCCAGCCTGCCGGTGGACACCCTGATGACGATTCTCAAACAGGGCGCCGTGGACCTGGGCGAGGCGGGTGTGGACAACAATTATGGTTATGGACGCCTGGACGCGCTCGCGGCCCTGAACCTGCTGATGCAGGACAGCCTGCCCCCCACGTTTGTTTCGTCGCTGCCGGTGAACAACTCCCTGAGCAAGGAGCGCAGTGTGTATGTGCTGAGCGCCCAGGACGACCGCAGCGGTGTGGACCTGGGGACCAGTTCCCTGAGTCTGTTGCGGGAGGGAGCGCCCCTGAGCGGCTCGGTGCTGGGCCAGTTCGGTGGTGTGCTGCGCCTCACGCTGGGCACGCCCATCCCGGCAGGGCCAGCCAGCGACGGGTTGTATCAGTTGCGCGCCACGCTCAAGGACCGCACCGGCAACACCACCACCCAGGACGTGTTTTTCACGCTGGACAGCACGGCCCCCGAACTGACCCTGAACCCCGTGCCCGCCGTGGTGGGAGAAAGCGGCCTCATCCTGGCCGGTTCACTCAGCGACACCAACGGTGTGAGCCTCAGCATCAACGGTGTGCCGGTCACCTCGCTGCCGGGGGCGTTCACCCACCCCGTCACGCTGGCCCCCGGTGGCAACCAGCTTTCGGTGCAGCTCACAGACCCGGTGGGCAATACCACCCAGCAGACCGTGGCCGTGGCCTGGGACAATCAGGGTCCGGCGCTGCCCACGTTTTATCCACCCCTGGGGGGATTTGCCGCGTCGCTTTCGACCACCGTGGGGGCCAGGGTGACGGACGCCTTCAGCGCCGTGGATTTTTCTGCCTCGGTGTTGCTGGTGAATGGCGAGAGTTGCGGGCCGCTGCTGCAAACCGGCGATCTGCTCACCTGCGCGCCCGGCGGCCCCCTGCCCAAGGGCCAGAGCCGGGCCGAACTGACGGTGCGCGACGAATGGGGCAACGAAACCTTTGAAGACTGGACGTTTATCGTGGACCCCGACCCCCCGGTGCTCACCCTGGGGACCGTGCCCGCCGCCACGCGCAACGACACCGTTCTGGTGAGCGGCACGGTGCAGGAGGACAACCTGCTTTCCCTCACGGTGGGCGGCGCGCCCGCCACGCTGGCGGCGGGGCAGTTCCTCTACACCGCCACGCTGGTGGCGGGCGGCAATGTGCTGGATGTGATCGCCACGGATAAAGCGGGCAACGTCGCCACGTTGCCGCTCACGGTGATCAAAGACAACACGCCCCCCATGCTGGTGCTGAACACACCCGCCACGGACATGACCACCAATCAGGCTGCGCTGGTGGTGTCGGGCCTCACCGATGCGTCTCTGGTGACAGTGGGGGGGGTGGTGGCCAGCCTGTCGGGCGGTCAGTTCAGCCTGAGCAAAACCCTGGCGGAAGGCCCCAACACGATTTCGGTGGCGGCCCATGATGCGGCAGGCAACGTCACGCTCATCACCCGGCAGGTGACGCTGGACACCACCGCCCCCACGTTTACCCAGCCCCTGCCCCAGGCGCTCACCACCCGCAACAGTCCCCTGCCACTCACGGTTTTTGCCGAGGGTGCGACACAGGTGGAGGCGGGGGGATTGTTGTTCGCCGTGGTGGGGGGGCAGGCCAATCTTTCTCTGCCGGTGGCCGAGGGGCTGAACCAGTTCACGGTCACGGCCAGGGACACCGCCGGGAACAAACTGCCCGTTCCCCTCACCGTGTTGCGCCTTTCCAGCGGCAACACACCCACG
>CAYJOG010000075.1:0-2715 GCA_964371695.1 uncultured bacterium | reverse complement strand
CTTCTCAACCCGCCGCCACCAGCGCCAGCAGCGTGGTGGTGATGGCGGTGGCCGTGGGGGTGGGGGTGGACCCGGCCTTTGCCATTGGCGGCGCGCCCGCGCTCGCCGCCCAGGTGACGCCCACCGACCAGTGCGCGCCAGACCCCTGCCCCGGTGTGACCGTGTGGTTGTTCTCGGCCAGTGTGGTGTTGCAGGAGGGCGCCAATCTCATCCCCGTCACCACCGGCGCGGCCACGCCCCCGGCTCAGACACTGGCCATCACGCGGGACACACAACCCCCCGCCCTGGGCAGTCTGTCGCCCGGTTTTGGCGCGGTGGTGAAGGGGCCGGTGACCCTCACGGGACAAACCGAGGCCGGGGCCACCCTGAGCTGGTTGTATGGCCTGACCACCACCGGCACCAGTGGCATTTTCAACCTGCCGCTGCCGCCGGACGTGCTGGCGGTGAACACCTCACTTTTGCTCACCGACACCTTGGGAAATCAGGCAGCTCTGCCGGTGGTGTTTGCTGTGGACAACACTCCCCCGGCGGTGCTGGCGGTGTCGCCCGCCAGCGGCTCCATGGTGGGGGCGGGGGTGGTGCGCGTGTCGGTGACCTGCGAGGGCTGCACACGGGTGACGTATCTTTCAAAGAGCGCCACGGTGACGGCGGGCGTGGCGGAACTGGACGTGGTGCTGCCCCAGTCTCAGGTGGACAGCCCCATTGAGGTGACCGACGAAGCAGGAAACGTCACCACCGTGCCCTATCTGCTGCTGCGGGAGGTGCTCACCGGCGACACAACACTGGCGCTGTCGGCGGGCTGGAATCTGGTGAGCCTGGGGGAGACCTCTTTGGCCCAGTTGGGTGTGGAACTGGGGCCAGGGGCCTGGGTGCTGGCTTATGACCCCCTCACCGGCTACACCGTGCCCGGCGGCATGGCCCAGGCCAGCCGGGGATATTTTGTGCTCCTGCCCCAGGGCGGCACGGTGCATGTGGACCTGCCCGCCGAGCTGGTGGCCAAAACCGTGGCGCTTGCGCCGGGCTGGAACCTGGCGGCTTTTTCCTAACTCGGTCAGGGGGCGGGCCTCAGCTCCGAAAACCTCAACGTGCAGCAGGGCGTAAACGTCATGCCGCTGGCCCAGGCCATGCAGCAGGGGCTGGTGAGCGGCCTGTTCAGTTTCAACGGGTCAGGTTACGATGAAAACGCACCCATGAACTGGCTCAGCGGATTCTGGATTTTCGCAGAATCGGCCCTGAGCCTCAGCGCGCCCTGAATACCGTTCTTCACCCTGCCATGTCCCCTCCCTTTGAACCCCCGGTGCTTTCCCTCAGCCTGCAACCGCAGGCATACATCGACGCGATTCAGGACATGTTCGAGGAGCTTGTCTCGCGCCGCGACGCCCGCAGTTTTTTTGAACACATCGCCCGGCGCGTCAAAGAGCTTTTTGGCGCGGACGGCGTGGCCGTGGGCATGTGGGTGGATGGCCGCTGGGTGGTGATTGCCAGCGCCGGCGTGGCGGCGGAACTGGTGCGGGAAATGAGCGGCAAGATTGCCGAAGGAGAATCGCTCAGCGGGCGCATCCAGCGCACGGCCCAGCCCTTGCAGGTGGGCAACGTGCTGCTCGAAGAGAGTTTCCGGTTCAAAGAGGCGGCGCAGCGGCACGGCCTGTTTTCGTTTGTGGGGGCGCCCATGATCATCGCGGGCAAGGTGATTGGCACGGTGGAGCTGTATCAGTCCACGCCCCGGGTGATGGACGACGAAACCCTGCGGCTCCTGGGGTCGTTCGCCAGCATGGCCGCCGTGGCGGCGCGCTCGCTGGAAGACTTCAAGCAACTCACCGACGGCCTGAAAAGCGCCGAGGCGGCTTTTGAGGCGGCGCGCCTGCACGACCGCCGCAAGGGCGATTTTCTCTCGCATCTTTCTCACG
This sequence comes from uncultured bacterium, assembly GCA_964371695.1. Classification (GTDB taxonomy): domain Bacteria; phylum CAYJOG01; class CAYJOG01; order CAYJOG01; family CAYJOG01; genus CAYJOG01. Next base: position 808 of record CAYJOG010000075.1, on the reverse strand, counting down.
AACTGCGCTCGCCCATGGTGATGATCCGCGGCTGGCTGGAACTGATTCTGCGGGGCCAGTTCGGCCCGCTCTCGGCCAAGCAGCGGCATGGTCTGGAGGTGGCTCTGCGCAACACCGACAAACTGGTGGAACTGGTGGACAACCTGAAGGCCATCAGCCGCATGTCCTCGCCGGGGTTTCATCTCAATCCCCAGCCAGTGCTGGTGAGCCAACTGGTGGCCGAGGCGCTCAAGGCAGCCCACCCCCGTGCGCAGGATCGTCAGGTGACACTGCGCAGCACCATCGATCTGGAGCCGGACACCACCGGCGAGATGGACAAGGACCGCCTGCTGATGGCACTGGGAGAAGTGCTGGGGAACGCTGTCGCCCACGCCCGCCAGGGTGGGCTGGTGAAAGTGTCGGTGAGCATGGCGGCGGGGCACGGGGCCAGCCTGGGGGCGGGTGTGCGTATGTGGGCCGATCAGCGGCAGGCCGACTGGGCTGATCTGGTGATGATTTCGGTGACCGATGACGGCGTGGGTTTTGGTCTTGAAATCAAAGAGGTGCTGCACGACCGTTTTCTGAAACACCAGGACACGCCCGACACGCCGCTCACCGGCCTGGCCATGGTGCGCGAAGTGCTGAACCTGCACGGCGGAGAACTGTTTCTGGAAAACGCCCGCGAGGGGGGCGGCCTGTGCCGTCTGGTGCTGCCGCTCTCGCCGCCGGGGTAGGGGAACCCTGCTACTTCAAAAACTCGCAGGCCACATAACCCGTTTTGCCGCCATCCAGTGAAACCTGAAACCAGCAGGGCCGGTCAGCGAGGTCG
>CAYJOG010000074.1:0-9394 GCA_964371695.1 uncultured bacterium | reverse complement strand
GTGCTGGTGAGCCCCGCAGTGTCGGTGCTGTAAATCCGGTAACAATAGTTCTGGCCGCTCACGAGATTGGTGTCGGTGTAAGAAGTTTGGGTCATGAAGGGATCAATGGGCAGCGTGGAGGGATTGGAGTCAATGGCCACCCAGGGGCCTTCTTTGGAATTGGCGCGCACCAGCGTCAACCCGGCAAAGCTGTAATCACCATTGACCGTGGACGGCAGTGTGGGCATCAGGCTGGCGAAAGTCTTGTCTCCCCGATAATTTTCTTCCATCAGATCGGGGAAGCCGTCACCGTCCGTATCGGGTGCAGGCGGGTTGAAGGGCGGTTGGGTGAGGGACCGGGTGGCTGGCGCCAGAGACCATGTGATGTTGATGGCGTGGGGGTCGTTGAGCAATGGCGTGGGCCCCAGACCGGAGGGGGGCAAGGGTGCGCCGGTGTCTTTGGGGCGGCCCGACTGGGAGCGGTCAATTTTGTGCGTCGCGCTGTTGTCGAACTGGTGACCGATGTTGCCGTTCACGTCATATCCGGCCACGGCATAAAAATAGGTGGTGCCGTTGTTGACCGAGGCGTCATCGAAATAGGCGGTGTTGGAGGTGCGGCAGCGTTTGTTGACCTGATCACACACCGCCACGGCGGCATTGGCCGGGTCCACCACACACTGGCTGTCCAGCGTGCAGGCCTGGGTGGTGTCTACCCAGTCGGTGTACGCAAGCTGATTGGGGGCAAGGGTGGCGATGACGGTGCTTGCTGGGAAGAGCGTGGCTTTGTCTTTTTCGGCGGGCGGTGTGGTGAGCCAGTCAGTGGCTTTTGGATTGTTGGGATTGGTGTCGCGGTAGATGAGATAACCGGCGAGGTCCGCGGCTTCATCGGCGGCAACAGCAGCTTTTAAAGGTGTCCACACCACCCGCACCACTTTGCCCTCTGGCGAGATCACGGCGTTTTTTGGGCGCATGGGCACGTTTGGTTTTTTGGTGTCGGCGTTGTCTTGCGGAATGGCGGGCTGGGCGTTTTCCGGGTCCAGCGTGAGCACGTTGCCCGTGGTGTCGATGGGCAGGATGGCGTACCAGTAGGTGACGCCTGCGGTGAGGTTCTTGTCGTGATAGGAGCACTGGGGTGTGTCGGCCACTTTGCAGAAAGTTGCCGTGGGTTCTTCTTTGAGCTGGCTGTAGACGCCAAACTTGCCGGTGTCGGAGCGGACAATGCGGTATTTGGTCAGGTCTGGTTCGGTGTTGATGTACCAGATGAGCTTCGCCGCCTTTGGATCGGCTCGCTGGATGACGATGGGGTCGGTGGTGTTCGGCCCGGAGATGGCGCGGAAATTGAGTGGCGGGCTGGGAGAGGAGGTGTCTGCGTCGGTGGCCACGATGGAAGCCACGTCGGTGCGTTCAGACTCGTTGCCCTGGGTGTCAAAAGCGGAAATCTGGTAATAACGGGGTTGCAGGTTGAGCGTGGCGGTGGTGTCGGTGAAAGTGAGGACAGAAGGAGAAACCTCGCCGATTTTCTGGAACGACCCACCCAGGCCGGTGCTGGAGTAATAGATGCGATAACCGGCCAAATCCAGTTCTTTGTTGGCAAACCACCCCACACCAATGCGTGCCCCAGAAAGCGCCGTGAGGGTCATGCCGGTGGGCGTGGCCGGTGGGGCAATATTGGCCGGTGCGCCGGATTGTGTGGTGGAGACTGACTCGTTCGGAACAGGGGCGTCATCAATCGCCACCACGCGGTAGTTATAGGTTTTGCCGTCCACCAAGCCGGTGTCCACAAACTTGCACAGGCCGTCAATGCAGTTGAACTCAGGATAGGAATTCACCCCCGCAGCTTCGGGGTCCGCGTCCAGCCGGGTATAGGCCCCTGCTGGCGGGTCATCCTGCCGCTCCACGAAATAACCCACCAGATCAGACTCCGTGCTGGAACTGAAAAGGTTCAAATCCTGCAAGCGGGTTTTGTTGCTCACCCAGGTGATCGTGAGGGAGCCGCCGCCGTGGTTCTCGCTTTTTACGCCACCCTCAAGGTCCAGTTTTTCAGACCCCGTTTTGTTGTTGTTGTAGGTAAACACAGGGGCGCTGGTGGGGGTGATGTCGGTGGGCACCCCGCAGGCATTGGGCAGCGTGCCGTCACAGTCTCCCGGCAACGTGATGGCGCTGAAAGCCCCTTCGTTGCTGTTCTTGTCCATGGTGGTGAGTTTGTAGTAATAGGTTTTGCCGTCCTGCAGGCCGGTGTCCTGCATGTCGATGGTGTCGAACTGGCACATGGGGTTATAACCGGGCACACCCGCCTGAGCCGAAGAGCAGGGGCAGCCCGTGGGTGGCTCGTTGCCCAGGTTGCAGGCCGGAATGGGTGCGACATTGATTTTGGTAAAGGTGGCGTTGGAAGGCCCGCCCCCCGTGTCCAGACCCCGGTAGAGGTTGTAGGTTTCAATGTCGAAGTCATTCACCACGGGGGGTTGCCAGATGACCCGCAGCTTGGTGCCTTCGGCCACCGGCAACACCTGGGGCTTGAGCGGATCGGTGGGCACCTTGTTGTCCACCGGGTTATTGGTGGCCACCACGCTGAGCGGGCCCTTGTTCCCCGCCAAGTCCACGGCCCGCACCTTGAAGAAATAGGTCACGCCCGGTTGCAGGTTGTTGATCTCAAAGGACACCTGTTCGTCGCTGGTCTGGTAGTTGTTGCGGCAATCCAGGGGGCTGCCTGCCGGGCGGGCGACATAAAAGGAAGGTGACAGGGCCGGGTCATGCACCTCACAAATCTTCATGCAGGGAGAACCCGCCGCTGCGGGGTCGTCCTGTATACAGGTAAACGGGCCGGCAATGGCGTTGTTGGAACACCCATCTTCATCCACCATGCCGTCGCCGTCGTTGTCCACGCCGTCCACGAGGTCTTCGTCCAGGGACTCGTTGCCGTCTTCGTCCACCCGGCCGTCTTCGTCGTCATCGTTGGGGATGGGAACATAGGCGGGGTCGGTGGGCAACTTGCCTGCGGCGTCTTCGTCTATCTTTCCGTCGCCGTCGTCGTCCACGTCGCCAAACCCAGGTTTGCCGTCGCCGTTGAAGTCCCCGGGCGGGTCTTCGTCAAAAAGGACATCGTTGAAGGCGAGGTCGTTGTTGATGGGGGGATCCCCATCTTCGTTGTAACCACAATGATTGCGCGAGAGATGGACTTCGAAATATTTGAAGAACGGCTCCACCGTGAGATCGATGGGATCCCAGCTCAGGGTCAGGGTGCGCCCCGAATTGCTGAGGTCACCCGCTATTTTTACGCCCGAAACCATGGGGGGATCGTTGGTGTCGCTGAGCGTGGCCATGGTGATGCGGTTGGGGTCGCCCCCTGCGGGGGCAGTGTCAATGGCCTCCAGCAGCGAAGAACAGTTGCCCACGTAGCCCCCGGTGAGGGTGAAAATATCGTTGGGGCCGTCTTCGTCGGTGAGGCCATCGTTGTCGTTGTCCAGTGTGTCCACCGGGTCTTCGTCATAGTCTCCGTCAAAATCGTTGTCCACCAGCGCCGCGCCGCTTTCTTCGCAGGCGGGCGGGTTCATGATGGGGTCGTTGGGGTCGCCGATGTCGCCCTTGTCTTCGGATTTTTTGGCGGCGGGCAGGTCGGTGTCGTTGTCTAACTGCGCCGTGGAGCCACCGGCCTCGATGTTGTCTTCATCGGTGCCTTCTTCGCCGGGTTCGGGGAATCCGTCATCGGCAAAGCCGGTCACCTCCAGGCCGGTGATTTCGTCGTATTCCTCGTCTGTCAAGCCGTCGCTGTCGTCATCGCGTGAGTTGTTGCGGCGGCTGGGGTTATCGGCGTCGTCGTCTGCCGTGGTGCCCCAGACGGGCTGTGCGCCATAAAGGGCGATGCTGGCGGTAAGTTCCGGCTGCGAGAATATTTCATAGACATAGGGCAGGCCCGCATGGGTGGGGTCGCCGTGATAACGGGCGTCCACACTGCGAATGACATAGGCAAACTTGCGGCCCGACTGGATGTGGTAACCGTCTTCATTCACCTGACCGTCTTCGTCGTCGTCCTCCGGGTTGGCTTCGTCAATAAAACCATCCAGGTCGTCATCCACGTTGCACAGGCCGGAACATCCGTCGCTGTTGCGGTCGCCGATGGGGTCTTCGTCAATGCCGTCATAACCATCGTCGGTCACGCCGTCGGCGTTGTTGTCCATGCCGTCGCTGTTGAGCGTGGTGTTGTTGTCGCTGTCGTCGTCGTAGAACTTGTTGTCATCCAGATAGGTGTCCAGATGCCAGGGGATGGGACGCCATCGGTATTTCCACGCCGCACTGGCCAGGGTGTAGGTGCGTTTGTCATAAATGAGCCGCGTGAGTTTGGTGCAGTCGGGCGTGTCGTCCGAGAAGTCCGCTGGGGTGCCGTTGTCCAGCATGAGACACCGGTAGAGGTAATAACCGCCGTGCAGGAACTCCACGCCGTCTTCATCAAATTTACCGTCGTTGTCGTTGTCTGCGCCGTCGCGGATGTCTTCGTTGATTTGGCCGTCGTTGTCGTTGTCCACCGGGTTGAAGTCGCAGATGGTGGCGTCGTCGTCGCGGTCGTTGGGGGTAGTCCACATGGTGAAGGTGCAGACATCCGGCGTGGGGGCGATGTGGTTCCAGGTGATTTTGAAACGGTCGCCACCGGGCATGGACACCACCAGCATGTCGCGGGTGTTGCTGATTTTCTGGGGGCGGGCCGGGCGGTCGTTGTTGATGAGCACCGCCGAGCCAGCGATGTTGGAGTCTGACGACACGTTCTGGGAAAGGTCGTAGGACACCACCTTGTAAAAGAACGCCTCGCCGTTGCTCTGAATGGATTTGCCGGGGTCGTCCACGCAGTTGCCCAGGCCCGATTCCAGGTCTACCTGGGGCGTGTCATCCACACAGTAGACATACTCTTTGGGCAGACCAAAGTTGGCGGGGTCCAGGTCTGCTGTGGGAATCACACCATAGGTGGCGCTGTCGCAGTTTCCGTCGGGCGCGGGGCCGGTCACGATGTTGCCGTCCGCGCAATTGGGTTGTCCCAGTTCACCAAAGGTGCGTCCATCAGAGAACTGATAGGTGCTCACGCCCCGGTTGGCGTCGGAATTGCCCTGGTTGATGTCTGCCAGCAGGTTCCATGGGCCGTTGGGTTTTGGGGCGCGATAGATGCGGTATCCGTAAAGGTCCTGCACTTCTGTCTGGTTGGTGTTGGCGTTGAAGACCGGCTCGGTCCAGCGCAGCATCAGGTGACGGGCCTTGACATAAGAGAAAACCGTGTTGCTCTGGGGCACGCTCTCGTGCTGGCAGCGGCCCCGACACGCCGCGAGATCCACAATGCCTTTGGGGCCGGTGAAGTCCTGCCGCCACGTGACGGTTTTCCGGGCAAGATCCGTCTCGAAAAACCGGTTGGCGGTGGGAGCGTTCTGGTTGCCGGGGAAATAACGCAACGTGCCCGTGCGGTCCTGAAACAGCTTGTCAAAGTTGTAGTCCAACATGCACAGAAGTTGCAGCAGGCCGTCTACGTTGATGTCATGCATCACCACCGTAGCGCCAAACATGTCGTAATAAGAATCTCCAATGGCCCCGTCTTTTTCGGTGAAGTTCAGGCGATCCAGTGAGAAATAAAGCTGGGGGCCGTCTTGCACGATGGTGATGTTGCCCTCCAGCGGGTCGGGTGGAGCGGGCTGGTTGCAGATCACGTCGTCGTTTTCGGCGCACTCCGGATAGGTGTCGTCGCAGTTCATGATGGTGTCTTCGTCGCAGTCAAGCCCGCAGTCCTCCGGGTCGCAGGGCACCGCCGGCGCGCATTCTGTGGCTGTGGCCGAGGCGCTCACCTTGCCCGCCTTGCTGGCGCCGCCAATCAGGTCGGCCAAGTCGATGTAATAATTGAAATTGCCCAGGATGGGGATGCCCGGCACCATGAACAGCACGCCGCTCATCTTGGCTTCGCTGAAGGTTTCTATGCGCAACACATAAACATGGATTTTCCAGGCTTCCTTCCAGGAAGACTGGGGCGGAAACCAGTCAAACAGGTCAAACCAGCACGGCTCGATGGGATACCACTCACCCAGACAGCCAAAGTCGGTGTTCGCCGAGAGTTCCAGCATGAACATCATGTCGTCGGGGTTGCTGGTGACCCGCACGCGGGTGAGTTCAATCACCTCTTCGGTCTCTGGCCCGCACTGGTTGCCGGTGCCCGCCCCCATGGCGCGGGGGCAGCCGATGCCCGGCGGATTGCCCGCGCTGATGAACACAGGGTCTTCGTTGATGTCCACCCGGTCACCCTTGTAGTCCGTGACTTCTCCCCAGGGGTCTGTGTTGGCGTTGCCGGCGGGATCCTGCAGATTGGGGGTTTCGCCGTTGACCACGCGGTTGCCCGTCACGGTGTTGCCGCAGGTGTCATAGGCGGTGACGATGTATTGCACTTCGTTGGGAGACCCGGCGGTGGGGTCTGAAATGAAGGTGGTCCACACGTTGCGGTTTTCCACGTAATAAGCCGCGTCCACAATGTCCACGCTGGTGATGGCTTTTTTCAGCACCACCAAGCCGGTTTCCGGATTCAGCGTAAAACCGATTTGCCCGCGGGGAGGGGGCACGGTGGCCGTGGTGGAACAGGCTGGATGGGTGGGGTTGCCAAAGGGGTTGCTCTCACCATAAAGGTCGCACGAAACCTGGGTCACGCCGTTGATGCGGATCCTCGGCCAGCCCACGCGGTTGGGATAGGTGGTGAGGTTGTTCGGGTCGCCGCCGCCATAGGGGGCGTTGCACACCGGGCTGCGAAAGGGCCAGCGAAAGGCGTCCGCTGCGTGCAGGGCCTCGTTGGGGCAGGCCACGGGGGGTTCGGTGAGGTGGGGCATGCGGGCGTCGTCCAGCCCGCCGCCGCCAAAGTTGGGGTCAGAGTCGCCGATGATGGGGTCATAGGCCGAGCGCAACTGGCCGTTGTAGCTCACTGACCCCAGCGCGGCTCCATAAGGCAATGACCACGGGGACTGGGTGCCGCTGTATTGCTTGAACTGCTTCACATGAATCAGACGCTCAAAGTGAAATGAGTCCATAAAGCGGGCCGCCTGCCAGGTGGTGCCGTTCAAGCTGTAACTGACGGTGGCGAAATAAACCTGTTGATCCTTGGCGTCCTGTGTCACGTCGGGGGGGATTTTGGACACCGTGCCCACCCCCAGGTTGCCATCTTCAAGCGGGGGCTTGCCGCCGGCGTTTTCGATCAAGGCGGTGATTTGCGTAAACCCGCCGTTGTCGCCATAGCGAGGGTTGGTGGTGAGTGTGTCGAGCAGGGGGGGAAACCCGCGCCCCTGCTGGTTGTGGTAATGGTCGTTGGTGGGGTTGACGGGGTTGCCCGGCCCGGCAGAGGGGTCAGACCCGTGGCTGGGGTGTGCGCCGTTGCCACTGCCCGTGCCGGTGACACCGCCGGTGCCCACCAGACCTCCGGGGCGGCCCGGCATGTTCACCGGAAACTGTAACCAGTTGCGCGTGGTGGCGACGGCCGTGGCATAAGTGCCACCATAAGCATAGGCCGCAGCATACCCGCCTGCCACCGTGTGATAGGTCATGGAGCCAACTATTCCCTCGGAATCGCCCCAGTTCTGGTTGCTGTCGGTGGAATCATCCGCCACAGAAAAAAAGTCCAGTTCCGCCGGAACCAACGGCATGTCCGTCAGTCCCAGACAGGTGGATTCCGAAGCCCTGACCATGGGCGCATAACCGGTGCTCAACAGGGCCGCCAGAAGAATCAGCCGGGCCACAGGCCCAGCCTTGACGTGCCAGAGGATTTTTCCGGTCACGGCAACAAAACTCTCCTTACGGAACACGAACATTAGTATACCCCGCCCAAAGCAGCTCTAACAATCAATCCGGGGGAGTGAATTTTTTGACTCTCCGTGTTTTTAGGCGCTAAACGTTTGCTTTTTCAGTTTGCGACATCGCCTTGTTTCACCCCTTCGCAGGAGCCTTTTCCCCACCAAAAACAGCCCCCAACCCGCCCCCCAATGCCGCCGCCAGGGCATAGAACACCGCCATCACCACCATGCCCACCACCCCCAGGGCCGAGGCCAGACGCGAGCCGTCTTCCGGGAAATGGGCCATCTGATACATCGCCTTGGCCATGGGCACCACTCTGTCGCTGGTGGCCAGCAGCAGGCTGTCGCTCACCTCAAAAAACGTAAAGGCGAACCCCACCATGAAACCGCTGAACAGGCTGGGCCACAACAGCGGCAAGGTGATGCGCCATAACGTGAGGGCAGGGGAAACACCATGCACCCTGGCCGCTTCAAAAGGAGAGCCGCTGAGCGCCTGGGCCGTGGCCTGCACCGAGCGATGCACCAGGGGCAGCCGCCGCACGGTATAGGCGCACACCAGGGCCACGGCGGGGGCGGTGAAGGCGTCCAGCGGCGTGCCGGTGAAGGCCATGAGCCAGCCATAGGCCACCAGAATGCCCGGAATCACCAGGGGACTGTCCATCAGGCGGTCCAGCAGGCGTTTTGCCCCGGGCGCATGGGGCAGGTTCATGGCGCTCAGGGTGGCCGTGAGCGCACCCAGACACATCAAAAGCGCACTCAGGGTGCTGAGCCAGAAACCGCTGAAAAGCGCCTTGCGGGGCAGCTCGGCCTGAGAAAGCCACACAAAGGCCGACAGGCTGAGTTTTTCAGGCCACACCGTGGCCACCCAGTCCTGGGCCAGGGCGCTGAGGATCACCGTGGCGTGGGGCAGCAGCCCCAGCAGCGCCACACCGCCAAAAAACACCCAGGCCAGCAGCGTCCACACCCCGCCATGACGGGTAAAGGGCTGGTCAGACTCGCTGGCCACCGGCCGGGCGTGGGTGATGACCTGCATCAGCACACTGCCCGCCACCACCACGGCCATCAGCCACAGGGCATAGACATAACCCATGGGGTCGGTGACGCCCTCTTTGGCCAGGGTATAGATTTTGGCCGCCAGCACGTCGGGGAAATCAAACAGCAGGGGCGTACCCAGATCGGCCAGACTGAAAAGCGCCACCATCAGAAAACCGCTCAGCAGTGGCGGCATGAGCAGGGGCAGGCCCACCCGCCGCCAGGCCGCCAGGGGGGGCAGGCCATGCACACGGGCGGCTTCCATCAGGGCTGGATCCTGACGGGACATGGCCGCGCTGAGCTGAAAATAAACCAGCGGATAAAGGTGCAGCGCCTGCAACAGGGCCACGCCCCACAAACCAAAGTGGGTCACCCAGGGAACTGGCTCGGTGATCAGCCGGTTGTCCATGAGCCACAGGTTCACCGGGCCGTATTCCACCAGCAGGCGTTTGACCCCCACGGCTCCCACAAAGGGCGGCAGCACCAGAGGCAAAAAACTCAGCCAGTTCACAAAGTTCCGATTGACCTGCGTAAAAGTGACCAGCGACGCGCCCCCCAGCCCCAGGCCCACCGCCAGCACACCACACAGG
>CAYJOG010000073.1:0-9432 GCA_964371695.1 uncultured bacterium | reverse complement strand
GGTCGCAGTCCCTCGGCAAAAAAATTGGCAAGCTGGATTATGAAACCGCCTGGAGCGACAGTCAGGCCCAGGGGCTGGAAGGCTACGCGCAGAAACTCAACCTGCACCACGAAGGCCGCCTGGGCTGGTCGTTTCACTGGATGGACATGGACGACCGCTTTGGGGATGAAAACGTGAGTTTCTCAGAGCGCGGGGCCACCAAACACACCCTGGGGGCCAGTTACCGGGTCAACAAAAACCTGCTGGTGTCAGTGGACAAAAGCCGCACCGAAAACGCCGCCGGTGTGGCCGAGCGCCAGGGTCTGCGGGCCAGCTACAGTCTGCGCAAGTTGCGTGTGAGCGCTCGTCTGGAGGACGACAGCGCACCGCGGGGAGACATCAGCCGGGCGCACCTGGAGGCGGGTTATCAACTTACGAAAAAGCTGGCGGTGGAAGCCGCGCAGGAAAACATCTCTCCCGACACCGGGGGGGACCAGACCGTGCAGAAGGTGGGCCTGACCTATCAGTGGGATGCCCGCACCAATCTCTATGTCCGCCATGTGAACGAGGGCAATACCGACCCCACCATTTATGCCGGTGTGAGCAGCACGGTGCAAGAGAGCCGCAACCGGCGCAGTTACGTGAGTTATCAGTTGCTCAGCGGGGCCTCAGGCGTGAGAAACGCCATGCTCATCGGCACCCAGCAGCGTTTGAAACTGAACGACAGGGTGAGCGCCACCCTCGCCTATGAACAGGGCCTGGCCCGCGAAAGCAGCGGGCGTGACCAGGACACCCGCGCCATGGCGGCGGGGCTGGAGTTCAACCCCCAGTCGCACCTCAAGGGCAGTGCGCGCATCGAACGGCGCGAAAACGGCGCGGACACCACCGATGCGCTCTTTTTGGCGGTGGAAGGAGCCACCAGCGACGACACCACGCTGTTCGGGCGTTTCAGCACCCACTCGGTGGACCGCACCGGCGTGGATCGCTCAGACCTGCTCTTTGGCATGGCCTATCGCAGCACCAGCACACAAACCCTGTCTGGCCTGCTGAGTTATCAGCGCAAGGCCGAAACCCTCATCGGCAGCGAGCGTATTCAGCAGAGCCTGAACGCCGAGGTGGGGGCCATGCTGGACCGCGATTTGCAGATGACCCTGCGGTATTCGCTCAAAGAAGGCGATTTTCTGTTTGCCGACGGTTTTGGCGTGCGTAGCCGCAGCGACCTGTGGCTGGCGCGGCTCAACCGCAAACTCACCACCCGGTGGGACGCCCAGGGCGATTACAGCGTGCTGCGCCAGCGGGAGTCTCACACGCTGTTCCGCAACTATGGGGTGGAGCTGGGTTATTGGGCCCCCCGCACGGCAGACACCACCCGTCTGGCCATGGGTTATCAGTGGATGCAATTCAAGGATGAGGATTATTACACCCGCGCCGCCAAGGCCACGGGGCCCTACTTTCGCCTGAACCTGAAATATTGAACCGTGCTGCTGAAAAACGACAAAAATAGGCGCTTGCCGCAGTCGCACCCAAAACACGCGGGTTTGGCTTTTTCCTGGAGTGGTCTTTTGCCCAAAAGCCCCCATCCTTCCCTCTCCCCTTTATGGGGAGAGGGCGGCCCGGAGGGCCGGGTGAGGGGTCAGGCAAAAGAAAAAAAACAAATGTATTTTGCTTTTATTTCAAACCCCTCACCCGATGCTTCGCATCGTCCTCTCCCCATAGAGCCTGTTTATAAAGTAGTCAAAAAACCTACCAACAGGCTCTTGCGGCCATGGATGGCCGCATCCGAAAGCCGAAACGTTGAAAACGTTGAGGTTTTCGCCATCAGGGCCTGGCTTTGCTTGGCCCTGATTGGGTTTATAAAGTCCAGGAGGGACTTAATAAACAGGTTCATAAAGGGGAGAGGAGAATATTTCGCCCTTTGCTTCGTCACCCTGTTTTTATTCGCCGCCGTTCTTTTTCCGCAAAAAACTTTCGCCTCCTGCGCCCAGGCCGACAACAACTGGCTCCAGGCCCGCCATGACGCAAGCAGCACGGGGTCCACGGCTTGTGGCGAATCGTTCGACGCCGAAAAACTGGGTCAGGTGTGGTCTACCGATCTTGGGGCGGGGCTGGTGGGCGCGCCGGTGGGCATGCAGCACACCGACGGCAATTATTACATTTGGGTACTCACCACGGCGGGAGATGTCCACCGCATTGACGCCGAAACCGGCAACATCCTGGAAACGGCCAGCTATCCTGCTGCTTACGATCTCGCAGGCCCGGCCCTGTTGCCCGCCAACGGCATCGCCACCGGCGGGGGTTGTGTCGGCAGCAGCCACCTGATCATTCACAGCACCTCCGGCGCGGTGAAGTCGCTGGACCCCTTCAGCCTCACCACCGTGCAGTGGTCTGGTGCGCTGAACGCCGGTGTGCCCTGGGGCAAAAGCCCGCCCCTGATTTACAACAACGGCACCGAGTTCATCGTGGCCTTTGCCAGTGTCCCCAGCAGTGGCGACAATGGCGAGGTCAAACCCTTGCGCATCTGTGCCGGGGGCGGAGCCATCGCGCCGGGGGTTTACCAGATTGATGTCAACCACGGCACGATCGGTCCCATGGCGGCAGACAGTTACACCAACGCCAGCAAGATTTTTCTGCCCATTCAGCACGCCACCACCCCCAGCAGCGCCAAGCGGTTTTTTCTGGACGCCGATGTGGTGGGCACTTTTGGCTCCAGCACCTATACCCGCAACGGAGCCTATGGGGCGGTTTATGCGGCAGATCTGAACCAGTTTTATGAAACGCACTCCAACCGGGCTGCCGCCCTGGCGGGCACCATTGCGGCCGCAGGCACCTTTGGTAGCGGCGGCAACGAAGTGCTCATCAACTCCATTGGTGGTACCTCCATCGGCACGGGTCTGCAAACGCCGCCCGCCTATTGCCCCAGCACCCTGTGCGGCCAGAGTCTGCTTTATTTCTCCAACTTCACCCAGTCGGGCGGCTTGCCCAACTTTTTTGTGGGGCAGGAGACCGGTTTTGGAACACTGAGCAACCTGGGCAGCAAAACCGGCACCGCTTATACAACCACCCAGAGCACCGGCTGGCCCGTGATGGCGATGGACACGGTGAACAGCAAAAAGTTCGTGTTTTTTGGCACAGGCCCCGGCGGGGGCAACCAGCTCATGGCCATGGACGTGACCACGCCCGCCAGCATTGTGGACAATGCCGGAAAAAACACCCTGGACCTGGGGGCAGGCCAGCCTCGTGGCAACCCCATGATCATGGAAGTCCCCCTGGGCGGCGGTGCGGCCGTGGGTTATGTGTTCATCGGCACTTCCAATGACAATCTGGCCGCTTTTGCGACGGACATCGTGCCGCCTTCCATTGTGGACAATGGCACCGACTCACCAGCCTCTTTTTCCAGCAGCGTGGTGTTCAAGCTGCAAGCCAGCGACATTGGCCTGGGCAACAACCTCATCAAGACCCCCACGGGCCTGCCCGCTGGCCAGGGGTTGATTCAGATGGCCTTGATCGACCGGGCCACGGGTATTCAGACCCATAACATTACCAGCAGTGCTTCACCTGCTGGCGTCACATTCAACGCCACGGACGGCACATTTGACGAAATCACCGAGCCATTCACCATCACCATGAATCTGACCACGTTCAGTTCATTGCCCGACGGCAGCTACACCGCCTCGATTTATGTGCGGGACATCGCCGACAACATCCAAATCTCCGGCAGCGCACAATACCCACCCTATCAGCTGGCTTTTATTGTGGACCGATCCCTGCCCAATATTTCGTCCATCAGCCTTTCGGCGGGCGTCAACAGCTACGTGCCCATGCCGCCAGAGCCCAACCCGCCCTGCACCGTGCAGCCCTGTGTGTTTTACAGTCAGGTGGGGGCGGGCAGCTTCAGCGCCCGCGTGGTGGCGCAGGATGTTTTGTCGGGTCTGCGTGAAATCACCCACTTGGCTCTGCAAACAGGCTTCACCACCACCGGCACCGGCAAGGTCACCATCAGCGCCGCGCCTTTTCCCACCACCGCCCAGACGTTTGACGAAACGTTCAACTTCACCAGCAGCACGTCTTTTAACGGCGATTTCACCGTCACTGCCAAGGACTTCCTTTATAACAACGCCACCGACACCTTCAAAGTGCTGCTGGACAACAAGCCCCCCCGTATTACCGGCGCGGTGCGCAACGGGTCTGGGGGAACCAGCCACGACAAGAACATCTTCAACACCTCGTTGACCGTCAACTGGGACGCTTACGTGGATGACAAAACAGCGACCAGTGACGCCCAGGGCGCGGGCACCATGTTCACCGAGGTGGGCGTGGGCGCCACCGCCAGTTGCGCCGACGTCGCCACCATCGCTTTTACCAACGTGGGGCTGAACACCAGTCACACATTCACGGGCCTGTCATTGGCCGACGGCACCTATTTCGTCAAGGTGCGCGCCACCGACCGCGTGAACAACGTGAGCACCTGCACCGCTGGCCCCGCGCTGACGGTGGACACCACAGTGCCCACGCTGCTGGAATTTGTGATTGCAGACCCCACGCCCACCAAGGCGGGTGCTCATCTCATTCAACTCAGTTTCAGCGAAACCATGAGCACCAGCGTGGCGGTGACAGCCGATGTCGGCTTCGGCACGCCTCCCCCCAACAACTTTGTGGTCACCTCCAGCGGCGGCGTCAATGGCTGGCAAATCTCTGGCGGCAAACAGGTGTGGATGGGGTTGATCACCATTGTGGACAACGTGCTGGCCACCGACGGCCTGAACAGCTTCAAGTTCAGCGCCGCGCAGGATGACGCAGGCAATACCATGGTTACCAACACCCAGACCGGCGTGATTGACACCGTGGACCCAGGTGTGAGCAGCGTGCAGCTCAATGGCGGCGCGGCCTATGCCACCAGCACCACGCTCGCGCTTACCTTCAACGGGGCAGACGCCGCGCCCCCCACCGCGCCTGCCAGTGGCATCCTTCAATATTTTTACTCCTTCAACGCCCCCACGCCCGATACCGCCAGCACCACCGATAAAACACTGATTCCCCAGAACGGTGCTTCGGTCAACCTCAACGTCACGGTGCCCACCGATGGCCTGCACACCATTTATGTCTGGGCTGAGGACAACGCGGGCAACGTGGGCGCGGCGGTGAGCGACAGCATTCAGGTGGACACCGGCATGCCCCAGGTGACGGCCGTTGTGCTTTCCACCAGCAACGGCAGCACCACCACGGGGGGCGACCCCCTGGCCAGCACCGAAACGGTGTTTGTCACCATTGATTTCAGCGAGGCCATGGACCAGTTGGTGAACCCCGGTGTTGCGTTTGGTCTGGCGACGCCTTTTGCTTCGGGCGGCGTTTTTACGGCCAATCCGGGTTGGGTCAGCGCCACGCAGTGGCAGGGGCAGTTGCTGGTGGCCCAGGGCACGGAAAACGGACTGCACGCCATGCGCATCACCGGCGCACAGGATCTCGCCAGCAACGCCATCAGCACCACCGACACCGATCAGGCCCCCCTGCGCGCCATGTTCGAAATCGACACCCTCGCCCCGGTGGTGAGCAACGTGGTGGCCGAGGGCGGCGCGCCCTTCACCACCCAGCCCCAGATCAACTTCACCTTCACCGCCACCGATGGCGCGGGCAGCGGCATCGTGAACCATTATTACGAACTGGACACCGACAGCGGCGGTCAGAAACCCGTGCCCGCCGGTGTCACCAGCGACGTTGGGGGCAGTCCGGGCCTGTTGGCCGCCGCCAACGGCCAGCACACGGTTTATGTCTGGGCCGAAGACCGCGCCGGCAACATGGGGCTGGCTTCCAGCGACGGCATTTTTGTGGACCTCATTGCGCCCAACATTCAGAACGCCGATGTGGACAACCCGGTGGTGAATGCCCAGCAGCCCATCACCAACATCCGCTTTTTGGGGCCGGGCACGCTGGAGCTGACGGTGTTGTTCTCCGAGGCCATGGACATCACGGTGATTCCTCTGGCCCAGGTGCGGGACCCGGCGGGCAACCTGCTCAACCTTTTCTTCAACTCACAGGGCTACACCCCCGGCACCGGCGACGCCCAGTGGCGCGCCACATTGCTCACCAGTCAACTGCCGCAGGATGGCCAGTTCACGGCGGAGATTTCTGGCGCGCAGGATCCTGCGGGCAACCTCATCGCCCCTGGTCAGGCCACCTTTGTGGTGGACACCACCGCGCCCCAGTTCACCACGGCGCGTTTTCTCACCCCTCTGGGTCAGCCGCTGGTGGTTGACCCGGCCACCAACGTGGCGACTTACTCCGCCACCACCGACGTGGGGGGCGAGCTGCTGCGCATTCTGGACTTGGATGTGCTGACGGACGCCGATGGTCAGGGCGTGGGGCAGCGCAACCTCTATTACCGTCTGGATATCCAGTATGGCCTGAACGACCCGCTGGAGATTGGCATTGTCCAGAACATGCCCGCTCCCCAAGCGTCGGCGCTGGTGGATGAAATCGTGCGCCTCGCCGAAGACGCCAATCAGGTGGTGGTGACGGTGTGGGCCGATGACCTTTTGGGCAACGCGGGCAGCGACACCGTGGGGCCGCCTTTCAACGCCCGCGTCGAGGCCCGTGTGGACACCGAGCCGAAGGTGGACAAACCCACACCCGCCAGCATCGCGGCAGACCCGGTGCTCGCGGCGGTGTTCGCCGCCAACCCGGCGCTGGGTGAGGTGGTGCAGGATTCCGTCACCGCCGTTGCGCCCCCCGGCGTGGGCAACGTGCTGCAAAACGACCTGTTGGTGTCAGACCAGACCCAGGCGGATTACGAAACTTTCACCCAGGTGGTGCTCACGCCCGGTGGGCAAACCGTGGCCATCATCAACACCGAGGCCGCAGGCGGGCCAAGCCAGAACGCTGTCACGCTGCTGAGCCTTGCCGGTGAGCCAGGAGAAGTGTTGTACGACATCCGGCCGCTCACTTCGCTGGACGGCGGCCTGAGTTATTTCTCTGGTGCGCCCCTTGCCGGTGCGGCGTTTTCACTTTTGCCTGACAACAATTTGTTGCAGCAGAACATCATCACCACACAGTGGAGCCTGAGTGCCGTGCCAGAAGGGCTGTATCAGGTGGATCAGCGGTTTTTTGACCTGCCCGCCCGCAACGAAACCAGCGCCAGTGTGTTGGTTCTGGTGGACAAAACATCTCCAGCCACCTCCGAACTGTCGTCGCAACAGGCGGGCGCTGTACACAACGCTGATATCGCCGCCACACTCACGGGCCTTTTCGAGCGCAATCCAAAGGGGGCCACCGTGTCGCCTTTTGTGTTTGTGCGCTCAGCCTTTTTTGACTGGCAGGGCAGCCTGGATGACCGCACGCTCAACCCCAACATTCCCCGTGGCCGCATCGTGCGACTGGAATACCAGTTCTCCCGCACCGCTGCGCCAGACGACACGGCCTATCGGCAAGACCTGGAAGCTCTGCCCGCCGCCCGCAGCGCCCGTTCGCACACCCCCTGCGGCTGGCGCACGGCCCTGCCTGCCGCCACGGTGGATTATTGTGTGCGGGGAGATGCCGCCAACCTGCCGGGCGGCGGCGGTGACGGCGCGTATTTCCTCTTCCTGCGGTTCACCGACAGCGCGGGGAACAGTTCGGTGAGCAGCGCGTCATTTGTGCTGGACAACCTGCCGCCAGATGTGATTCCCGCCAACCTCAGCGATGGCCAGACCATCACCTTTCGCGACGACGACATAGACGGCAGTCTGGTGGAGGGCGGTGGTTGGAATCGCATCCTCAGTGGCTCCTGGAGCATTGATGACGACCTCGCACGCATCACCATCTATCTCTGCCCCCAGGGCACGGTGGTGGGGCAATACGGCGGCTGCCAGCAAACCCTCCCCACCACGCTTTATGACGTGCCGGGCAAACAGTTCCGGGCCGATGCCGCCACGGCGTTGCCGGTGGGGCTTTACAGTGCGTTTTATGAGGCCGTGGATTTGGCGGGGAATTCGTTTACCCGCCGGTTGGATTTCAAGGTCAGCAACAAGGTGAGTGTTGACCTGCGCAAGACCGTCAATGTCACCGAGGCCGAAACCGGCGACGTGGTGCAATACCAGATTTCGGTTTCGCTTTTGAGCCAGAGCGAAGGCGACTCGCTGGTGGAGTTCTTTCTGGAGGATGCCCCCGCCCAGGTGCTCAAATACCTGCCCGGCTCGGCCCGCCTGCTTTATGGCGGCCAGACCCTGCGGGTGTTTGACCCGTTGGATGACCCCGCCATGCCGGGCAAAAAAATGATCTTTGAACTCAGCCCCACCGCCGTCAACGCCGCCAACCCCAACGCGGCGCTGGGGTTCAGCGGCCTGGACATCAGCAGCTCCATCACGATTCCAGATACCACCCCCAACAAACTGGTGCTGACCTATTACATGGTGGTGGGGGCCAGCCGCCCGGGGCTGAATACCTATCCCAACACCGTCACTTACCGCCCCAAAGACCCCACCCGCGTGGAATACGTCACCGCCACCGCCCAGGTGAACCTGCGGGGCAAAGAGGGCGTTTTTCGCGACACGGGTCTGGTGCTGGGGAAGGTGTTTCAGGACGCCAACCGCAACGGGGTGCAGGACAGGGGCGAAGGCGGTTTCGCTGGCGTGCGGCTTTATACCGAAACCGGCATTGCCGTGGACACGGGGCTGGATGGCAAGTTTTCGATGGTGGGGCTCAAGCCGGGCAAGCACGTGCTCAAACTGTTCCCGCCGTCGGTGCCAAGGGGCATGAAATCCAGGGCTGGTCTTTCGCAGCTTTTTGACGTGCCCCGTGGCGGCATGGCGCTGGTGGATTTCCCACTTTACCAGTGAGTGCGCCGCCTGCCATCCCGCCCCACCCCCGTTGGCGAAAGCTGATTCTGCTGTGGCCACTGTTGGCCGCCCTGCCGCTGTTTGTGGTTTGGTGCGGGCCAAAGTCATCCCACGTCAACTTTGCGCCTTATCATTTCGGCCCCTATGAATACACCCGCCGTTTCAGTCCCCAGGCACAACAAATGTCCCGCGCACTCATGGGCCAGTCGCCCGGTCCGGCGTTTCTGGGGTCGTGTCTGGATAAGCAAAAGGTGCGCACGGCTTGCCAGCCCGCCGTGTTTTCCTATTTATTATGCTGGCAGGGAGACCCGAAACCCTTAAGAGACATGCTCCACTTTTTCAAAAAACATGAATTCGAAACCCGCGAGCTGGCGCAGGCCTGCCGCCGCTGGCCGCTGCCGTCGTCTCTGAAGGGCGGCGCAAAAAACCAGGATGCCCTCTGGCGCAGCTTTTGCAAAAAGGCGGCCAAACCGTGAGGCGTGCGATTCCAGAACATCAGGATGTCCTCTACCCCCTCTCCCCTTTATGGGGAGAGGGTTGGGGTGAGGGGCTTGAATCAAAGAGAAAAAACTTTATTGGTTTTTTGCCTTTGAATAACCCCTCACCTGCCCCTTCGGGGCTTCCTCTCCCCATAAAGGGGAGAGGG
>CAYJOG010000072.1:0-9486 GCA_964371695.1 uncultured bacterium | reverse complement strand
CCCTCTCCCTCAGGGAGAGGGCAAGGACTGGCCCCGCCCTTTGTCTACGTCAAATGTGAATTTGCTCTATTGCTATCACGTCACGTCATAAACCCGGCCGCTGGCGTCCATCCACCGGCCTGAAAAAAACCGCGCCGTGATGGACACCGTGCGCACGCCCATCAACGCGGCAATGCCCAGCCACACCCCCAGCAGATCGTGCCGAAGCGGCGTGAGCCACAGAGCGGGCGGGAAAAACCCTACAAACGCCCCCACCATCAGCCACTTGCGCAGAAACGCCGCGTCGCCCGCTCCCTTCAGCACGCCATCCAGCACAAAACTCACGGCGTTCATGGGCTGGCAAATCACAAACAGCCAATAGGGCAGCACCAGGGCCGCCAGCACATGAATGTCTGGCGTGAACCACCGGCCCACCCAGAGGCTGAGCAGGGCGAACACCACCGTCTGCCCCAGGCCGGTGAAAAGCCCCAGCCACAGACCCGTGCGGCCCCAAGCCATGGCCAGTGCGCGGTTTTTCGCCCCCAGGGCCGTGGCGGTGAGGGAGCGCAGGGCAATGGCCAGGGCATCGGTGAAATGGGCGCAGAACAACCACAGTTGCATGGTCACGTTGTGGGCCCCCGCCTGAAACGGCCCAAGCTGCTGGGCCAAGCGCATGCTCACCAGAAACACCAGATTGAGCGAGGCCGAGCGCAGGAAAAGGTCCAGCCCGACACCCCGCACAAAGTGGAGCGGCGTTTGCCAAACCTGCCTGAGCACGAGCCTGGGTGCGTGTTGCCTCAGTCGCTGATGCCGCAGCATCCCCCGGCCAAAAATGGCCAGCGACAGACTCTGGGCCAGCAGCGTGGCCAGCCCCCCCCCCCCCCCCCCAAACCCTTCCCCCCCCCCCCCCCCAAAACCCCACCCATTCGCCCGGGGCGTATTTCCCCCCCCCGCCGCCAATGACCGCCACCATGGGGGTGCGGGTGTCCAGCGCCCCTTGCAGATAACCCGCCAGACACACGTTGATCATGGCCAGGGGCAGGCCCGCCACCCGCAGGGCGAAATAAACCTCGGTGGCGTCAAACACCGTGGCGGATGCCCCATAAAAACCAAACACACCTTCGCGCCCCAGCACCAGCGCCACCGCCGCCCCCAACCCCAGGGCGGCGCTCACCAGCGTGGTTTTCAAGCCGATGCGCAGGGCTTTTTCGTGCTGCCCCGCCCCCAGCAACTGGGCCACGTTGGCGCTCATGCCCAGGGGCAAAAAGTTGAGCATCCAGAACAGAATGTGAAACAGGTTCGACGTAAGCCCCGCCCCGGCCATGGCGTGGGCCGAGGTGTGGCCGATGATGGCGGTGTCCACCAGCGAGAGAAGCGGCTCACTCACGTTGCTGAGCAGGGCGGGCAGCGCCAGCGCCCCCAGTCGGGCCGACATGGGGCCAAAGGCAAAGGGGGGTGTGGGCGCGGTGCGGTTGCTCAAGAGGGCCGTACAATAAGCCCACTTTTCTGGATGGGTTCCAGAAAAGAAACCTCCCTGTCGTGGCCTCTCAAAAAAAATCACTGGTGCTGGTGCTGCCGCTGTTCCGGGCGGGGGGCGGGTCTGAGCGGGTGGTGCTCACGCTTTTGCGCCATCTGGACCGGGAAAAATTTCACCTGCACCTGATCACCTTTGACGAAGGCGGTTCGCTCAAACCTCTGCTGCCGCCTGACGTGGCCACCACGCACCTGGGCACTTTCGGGCCAAAGCAGTCTTTCTGGCCGTTGTTCAAAACCCTGCGGCGAATACGTCCCGACATGCTGGTGGATTTTTTGTGGCACACCACGGTGCTGGTGATGGCGGCGCGCACCCTGGGGCGCATGAAGTTCCGCCATGTGGAAAGGGTGGCTTTTGCCCGGCCCCCCGGCACACCGGCGCAGGACTGGATGAGCGACGTGGAAAAATCCGAAACCTTCAACCACAAAACCTATCCGCGCCTTGACCAGTTGGTGGCCCAGAGTGAGGCCATGAAAAACAACCTGCTGGGGGTTTATGCGCTTAAGCCGGAGCAGGTGCGGGTGATTCCCAACCCGGTGGACCTGAAGCTGGTGCGGGAACTGGCGGCGCAGGGGGAGAATCCTTTTCGTGATCCCGGCCCGCAGGTTTTATATGTGGGGCGCTTGAGCCGGGTCAAGGACATTCCCCTGCTGCTCAAGGCGTTTGCCGTGTTTCACGCGGCCCACGGCGGCACACTCACCCTGGTGGGCGAAGGCGAAGACGAAGCAGCGCTGCGCGTGCTGGCCGCGCCGCTGGGCGAGGCGGTGGTGTTCGCCGGGGGAGTGGAGAACCCCTTTTGTTACATGGCCCACGCCGATCTGCTGGCCCTCACCAGCCGTTACGACAGTTTCCCAAACGTGCTCATCGAGGCCCACGCCCTGAGCCTGCCCTGTGTGAGCACCGACTGCCCCGACGGCCCCAGAGCCATCCTCGTCCCCCAAAAAACCGGCCTGCTCACACCCCCCGGCGACGAGGCCGCCTTTGCCGCCGCATTGTCCCAGGCATGGGAGATGAAACAGTCGGGGGCCTTTGACCCAGCGGCTTTTGAGGAGGTGGCCGCCCGCCACGACGTGGCCCAGGTGGTGCGAGACTGGGAAGAAATGCTGCTGTTTCGATGAGGAACTGGTGTTATCCCTGACGCAAATCAGGTTCCCAAGCAAGGCTTTGCGCTTTCTTTCACTTTTTGCTTTCGGATTATGCTCTCCTGATTAAACTCCCCATAAAGGCCGGTTGACTGGCCAAAACAAAGCAGGAGGCTTTTCATGCAACTTTCCACCACCTCCCTCAAGAAGCTGGCGCTGCCGCTGGCGTTGGGTGTTTCGCTGGGCGTCGCCGCCATGGGGGCCAAGCCCGTCCAGGCTGCCAATGCCGCCAACGGGGCGAAAATTTATGGCACCAACTGCGCCATGTGCCACGGCCCCAAGGGCGCCGGAGACGGGCCTGCCTCGGCCAGCCTCAATCCCAAGCCCCGCAAGTTTTCCGACCCCAAGATCATGTCGAAAATCGCCGACAAAACCATTGCCACCACCATTCAGAAGGGTGGCGCGGCCATGAAGAAAAGCCCCGCCATGCCGCCGTTCCCGCAGCTCAAACCCAACGAAGTCGCCGATCTGGTGGCGCATATCCGGGCGCTGTGCAAGTGCAAGGGCCCCAAATAACGGCTGACGCTTTTGCGGCGACAGGCCGATGAATAACAGGACGTGAATCAGGCCGGGGCGGGCGACTGTCCCGGCTGTTTTTCCCTCTCTCACCCCAGCCACGAGGTCACCCCCATGTCCGACATGCTCGAAACCCTCAAATCCCGTCTGGACGCCCTCACCGAGGAAATCCAGAGCGTGTTTGGCCGCCTCAACCCCATCGCCGACAGCGGCGAAAACGTGTTGAGCACCCGCGTGGAGCATATCAAGGAACGCATTGAAGACGAATCGGCAGAGGCCGGCTCGGTGGTGCTCAGCCGCCTGAACCAGCATCTGGTGAAATACGGCGTCATTCTCAAGGATGACCTGGAAAAGATCGAAGAGCGCATCGACCGCCTGGAAGCCGCCATTCGCGAGCTTTGACAGGGGCAGGCCCTCCCGTGGTTCCCGCGAGAGCGGGAATCCGGTCATACATGCAAAACAATCGTTTTCCAGTGACACTGACGCCTTGAGCAGGGTGTTTATCAAGACCCTGCCAGCCAGTGTGGTCAATTTTTAAACACATTCCTGGCTATTCTGGCTCGTTTTTTGCGGCATCCACCCCCTGATGCTCCTCAAAATCCAAAAAAGTTGGCTCATTTCTAAATTCAGCCTTTCTGCTTCCGAAAAGGGGAACAGGAAGACCTCTGTTTGGCCAGCTTTATCGCTTTACCGGCCCACAAACGGCCCATTTGTGGGTTAAGGAGGAAAAACAACATGGAAGTCAGCACCGTACAACCATCATCCACCCCACCCGCAGCCCAGCCCGTGGCCTCGGCCGCAGAGGCATTGGCCCAGATGGTCATGGAGCGAAACCTCGCCCCCAAACTGGTGAAAGGACATGTCGAGCCCCACGAAGTGGGTGTGAAACTGGACCCAGCCCGTGTCTCCCAGGCCATTGAGGACATGCGCAGCCAGTTTGACCTCGCCAACCACAAACTGGAATACAGCGTACACGAAAGCTCCCACAAGATCGTGGTGCGCATCAGCGACCGCCAGAGCGGCCAGGTCATCCGCGAAGTACCCGACAGCGAGTTTCTGGACCTGGTGAGCAGGTTGCAGGATCTCGTCGGTTTCATCATCAACGCAAAAGTCTGAAAGAGCACCACCCACAGAAAGGGACACCCCCATGGCAGGCATCAGTTTTTTAGGAGCAGCGTCCGGTCTTCAACTGAACGACATGATCAGCCAGTTGGTGTCGCTGGAAAAAATCCCCATTCAGCGCCAGCAGCTCAATGTCGACGTTTACGAATACAAAAAAGACGCCCTCAACAGTCTCCGCAGTAATCTGGTGTCGCTCCAGAGCACCATAGAAAAGTACACATCCACCGCCCTGGACCCGCCGGTGAGTACTTCTGTCTCTGACGAAAACATCTACACCGCCACCTCCCAATCTTACGCCACCCCCGGCAACTATCTGGTCAACGTCACCAGCACCGCCAAAAACCACATCGTCACGGGCACCAAAGACCTGGCCACGATTGGGCTTGCCAGCGAAACCGCCGCCTTCAGCACCAACACCGGCGGCATTGCCTTTGGCGGCACCTACAACTTCACTGTCAACGGCATTGCCCTGAGCATTGACGGCACAGACACCCTGTCCTCGCTGCGCAGCAAAATTCAGGGGGCTTTTGACAACGCCGGCGCCACCGCCGATGGCACTGCCATGATTCTTGGCAGCGGCACCGGCCAGATCATCAGCCTCAGCGCCAGCGACACCGGCACCGCCAACGCGGTCAACATTGTAGACACCGACGGCAAGCTGGCCGAACTGGGATTGTCCCCCGGCTCCACCGTGCAGGCCGCCTCCGACGCCAATTTCACCGTCAACGGTGTGGCTTATTCCCGCAGCACCAACAGCGTGTCAGACGCCCTTTCGGGCGTGACCTTCAACTTCAAGACCACCGGCAGCGCCACCCTGAGCATCGCGCTGGACAGCAACACCGTAAAGGAAGACCTTTCCAGTTTTGTCAGCCAGTACAACGCCTTTGTGGATGACGTGAACGCCCTGTTGTCGCAGGAACGGGTGAATAGCCCCCAAACCTACGCCGAGGCCATTCAGGGGGCGTTCAACGGCGACCCAGACCTGATCCGCATGCTCAACGACATCCGCCTGGACATCACCAGCGTGGTGAGCAACACCCTGGGCGACCCCGACTTCACCGCCACCTACAGCTATTCCGCCTCTGTCGGCATTGACAGCGAAGAGTTTGTCTCTGGCTCCATTTCGCCCTACATCAAGTTTGAATCGGCCGACTTTGACGCCGCCTTTGCCGCCAACCCCGAAGGCGTGATGGCCTTCATGGCCGAGTGGTCCACCCGTCTGGACACCAAAATGTCGGCCTACAGCGACGTGTCGGTGGTCCAGACAGACACCGGCGTGCTGGACGGCCTCACCAAATATCTGGACGACCTGATTGATGACACCGAAGAGAACATTCTCAACATGGAAGAACGCGTGACGGCCTATGAAGACCGCCTGCGGGCGCAGTTCTCGGCCATGGAATCCGCCATTCAGTCTCTGAAGTTGCAGCAAGGTGCATTGGGCGCGCTGGGATCCGGCGCCAGCTCCTCTGGCGGCGGTCTGGGAGGCCTGATGTGATGGAGCTTCTGGTAGACCAACAACAGCAAAGCCCGCAACTGGCCGAAGGGTGCAGCAATCTGGGCGAACTGTTCAAGGCGGTGGAAGACAACCTGCTGGTAAATCGCAAGCTGGTTGGCGCCATGGAGTTGCTGCAACCCGATGGCAACGTGCTGGAGATGGAACCCACGAAACTGGCTACGCTTTCGCTTGATCAGGTGGGCAAGGCGATGTTCACGTCCATCACCCTCAAGGAGTTCGCCGAAATTGAAGTCGCCGCAACAGCGCGGTTTTTGCCCATGGCCGCAGAAGGACTCCACCGGGTGAGCGAAATGTTCAACGCCCGCGATTACGCCGGTGCGCTTATGCTTTTTGGCGAACTGGCCGACGGCATGCGCATGTTCCTCATGGCGCTCACCAGCATTCAGGAAGCCTTTGGTCTGGACCTTTACAACATCCAGGAAACCGCCACCGCCACCATTGGCCAGAGCGTGGACAACCTCAACCAGATTCTGGGCGACATGATGGAAGGCCTTGAAAACCAGGACTACGTGCTGGTGAACGACTATCTGACCTACGAACTCATCCCCCACCTGAACGACTGGCAAAAACGGCTGCAAATTATTCTGGAGGAAATCCCTTGAACACCCGAAACCCCTATCAGACTTACAAAAACAACGCCATTCTCACCGCCAGCCCCATCATGCTCATCGTCATGCTTTACGACGGCGCGCTGAAATTCATGGTGCAGGCCGAGAAATGTCTTGAAACAAAGGATTACATCGGGTGGAACAACTACATCAAGCGCAGCCAGAACATTCTCACCGAGCTTTCCAACTGCCTGAACATGGACGCCGGAGAAATCGCACAAAACCTGAAAACCCTTTACAGCTACTGCTATGAACAAACGGTGTGGGCCAACATCAACCGCGACCCGGCCAAGCTGCACCACGTGGCGCACATCCTGAGCGACCTGAAATACGCCTGGGAGGAAGTCAACAAGAAATACCGCAACCAGACCCTCGCCGGTGCGTCTTCCGCCGCACACACATAAACCCAGGCATAAAATTCGCCCCCGGTCCGGGTTATTTCCCCAAAAACCATTCCTTGGCCTGAGACAGCACAAAATCTGGCATTTCGGTGGCCATGGCGTGGCCGCAGTCCGGCACCAGGGTCAACTCCGAGCCGGGCAGCCGCGCGTGAATGGCCCGGCCCTGAGAGGGCGGCATGCCATAGTCGTGCTCGCCCCACAAAAGGCGCACGGGGGTGGTGATGGAAGACACGTCCTCCAGCACGCTGTCACCCAGGGCCATGGCGGTGGCGCGGAAATAGTTTTGTGAAATCTGGGGCACGTCCCGCTCGCGGACTTCCCGCAGGTGCCCCGTCACTTTCTCCCAGCGGCCCGGATAATCCCACGCGTAACACATGTTGATCTGGATGAATGCCGTGGCCCAATAAAAAGGCTCCCGCAAAGGGTTCTCAGCCATTTCCAGCAAAAAACGGGACAACAGCGGTTTGGTGGACCAGCCCCCGGCGGGGCTGATGAGCAGGGCTTTTTTCACCAGTTTGGGATGATGGGCAAGCAGCTTCAGCGCCACAAAACCCCCCTGGCTCGCACCCATCAGAAACACCGGCTGCACCCCCAGGTGTTCAATCACCTGGGCCACCACATCGGCGCGGTCCTTCAGGCTCTGGGGCCTGTCGGGCGTACTGGAAAGACCATCCCCCGGCTGGTCCCACACCAGCACCCGAAAGTGCGGGCTGAGGCGCTCGGTCAGGTCGTGGTATTCCTCCAGATAACTGCCCAAACCGTGCAGCAGCACCACCACCGGCCCCTCCCCCACGTCCACGCCGCGGATGCGATGCTCCCCCACCTGATGCCAGTGTTCGGGATAGGGCGTGCGGTTTTTCATAATGTGATTTTAACCGGCCAAGTTGCTGTTGGTGGGCAGCTTTTCCGCTACCCTTTGCGCCGTGGATCCGCAACGGTACACATTCCTGGCCATTTACCTGATGTTGTGGGTTTTCAGCCTGTTTTTCACGGGCAATTTTGTGCGCCTGCATTTTCTCAGGCGTGAGATGACCCGCTACAACTTCAAGCTGGACCCAGTCCCCACTTCGGTGGGTGTGAGCATGGTGTTGTGTTTTCTGGTGTACCAGATGGGTTTCCTGATGATTCAGCAGACCTGGCGCATCTGGCAATGGTCCATTCTGGAGCCGGGCCTGGGGGCGCTCTCGGTGGCGTTTCTGGGGCTTTACGACGACATGTTCAAACGCCACGAACGGTCCACCCTCAAAACCCACCTGGCCATGCTGCTTTCAGACCGCGTGCTGGACAGCGGCGTGCTCAGCGTGATGGGCGTTTTTCTGGTGGCCATGGTGGGGCGCATGCGCTTCGACCTCGACGCCCGTTTCGGCGGCGCGGGGGTGCTGTTGCTCAACGTGCTGCTGATCACCCTCAGTTGCACCTTTCTGGGGCTGATCAACACCCGCCCGCTGCGGGCGCTCAAGGCGGCCCTGGGGCTGATCTGGCTCATCACGGGGGCCAGTCTTTATCTGGCGTTTTTTCTGCCGGAGTTCGGCTCGGTGCATCAACTCACGTGGCGTCTGACGCTGCCCGTGGCGTTCATCGCCATGGGTTATTGGCGTTATGAGCGCCAGGGCCGGGCCTCGATGGGGGCGGTGGGAGCCAACTTTCTGGGGTTCATCCTGGGGCTGTTTCTGGTCAACGAGCTGTCCTATGAACTGAAGCTCATCATGCTGGGCCTGCTGGCGCTGGTGCATATCGTGGCCATGCTCACCGACCTGGGCGAACTGATTGACCGGGTGTTTCTGCTCAACCTGATCGACCGCCTGGGTCAGAAACGCAAAAGCCTCCTGCCGCTGGCGGCGGAGTCCGGTTCCGACCCCTCCCATGATTGACAGCCACTGCCACGTTTTCGCCGAGTATTACCCCGAGCCGGCCCAGGTGATCGCCGACTGTCTGAGCGGCGGCCTGGAGGGGCTTTTGCTGGTGGGCATTGACCTGAAAAACTCGCAGGAGGCCCTGGCCCTGGCGGCGGCCAACCCCCGCGTGGGGGCCACCGTGGGGTTTCATCCCCACGAAACGCCCAACTTTGAGGGAGAAAAAACCCTCACCGCCCTGCGGGGCCTGCTGGCCCAGCCCGGGGCCCTGGCCCTTGGGGAAATCGGCCTGGATTATTTCAAGGGCTACGCCGACCCGGCTGATCAGCGCCGGGTGACCGCCCGGTTGCTGCCCCTGGCCCAAGAGGCGGACAAACCCGTGGTGTTCCACTGCCGCGACGCCTATGAAGACCTGTGGGACATGGCGCAGGGCGAGGGCCTGAAGCGGGGCATCGTGCACTGTTTCACCGGCCAATACGACGAGGCCAAACGGTTTGTGGACCTGGGTTTTTACATCAGCTTCAGCGGCATCCTCACTTATAAAAGCGCCCGCCACCTCAAGGACGTGGCCCGGCGTCTGCCGCTGGACAGGATTCTGATTGAAACCGACGCCCCCTATCTGGCCCCCCAGCCGGTGCGGGGCAAACCCAATCACCCCGCCTATCTGCGTTACACCTTTCAGGAACTCGCCGAAACGGTGGCGGTGAACCCAACGGTGCTGGAAGCACAACTGGCCTTGAACATGCAAAACGCCATCGGTTTCAGGCCGGGGGGAAAATAAAAAGCTTCCGTGGGGACGCTGTCCCCACACC
>CAYJOG010000071.1:0-9503 GCA_964371695.1 uncultured bacterium | reverse complement strand
CGTCAATCCTCTACCATTTCCGGAAATGCTCTAAATCGTCCGACGCACACCCTGAAGTGGCTGTTGTGGGTGGCGCTGATTGTGGCGGTGGGGGGCGTGCGCCTGCGGTTTGGCGACACCATGGTGACCGACGAAGGGTTTTATCTGGGGGCGGCGCACCGTTTTGTGCTGGGCGACCTGCCCTTTCGCCACGAGTGGGACGTGTCGCTGCGCTGGTTTTTTGTGGTGCTCACGCCGCTGATGAAGCTGCTGCCCGGTGGCGGCACGGTGCTGGGGCTGCACTGGGCGGGGTTTCTCATTCATGTGCTCGGCGTGGGATTTTTGTGCCGGGCGATGCGCCGCCTGTTGCCGGGGGCGGTGCTGGCGGTGGTGTTTGGCCTGGGGGCCTTGAGCGTGTTCAACGACTGGTGGGTGCCCAACTATTACGTGCTGCCCTTTGATTTCGCCATGCTCTCGCTGGGCCTGTGGTGGCTGGGCCTGGAAAACCATTCCCCCGCCCATCACTCGGTCGAAAAATCCCAGGAGGGGATTTTGAGACAATCTGTCTGCCTTGTGTCGGGCCTTTGTCTGAGCCTTTCCATCGTCACCTACTGGCCCCGTCTGCCGCTGCTGTTGTTACCGCTGCTGGTAGGGGCATGGAGCGTGCGGCGGCAGGGGGCGAAAAGCCCTCTGGCGCAAGCCAGCGGGGCGGTTTTTGTGGGAAGCCTGCTGGGGCTGGGTGTGGCGGTGGGTTGGTTGTTGTGGTCGGGTCTGTGGGGTGACTGGCTGGGGGGCATCCAGACCATGCGCGACATGAAGTCTTACGACATCAGCCCCGGCTACAAACTGGGCAAACTGCTGGAGCAGTTTTTCGACACGGCGCTGGTGAACGCCGCCCTGATGGGCCTGTTGTGGTGGCTGCCCGTGGCGGCGGGCCGCCGGGCCGGGCGCGGCTCGTGGCAGGGCTGGTTGTGGAGCGCGCTGGTGGTGCTACTGGTGCTGGTTTATGCCGCCCTGCTTTTTTACTGGAACCTCTCGCGCATGGACGCGCCGGGCAAGGTGATGAAAAAGGTGTTTCTGGGTCTGATGTTCATGCCGCTTTTTGCGGCGGTGTTCCGGGCCAGGGTGGTGCAGGCTTTTTCGGAACAGGAAAAACTCGCCGTGGCCCTGCTGTTTTTGACGGGTTATGGCGGCCTTGCCGTGGCGGGGGCCACCAGCACGGTTTATTTCATGTCGGCCATCGCGGGCCTCACGCCGCTTTTGCTGCTGGGGGCGCTGGTGTTGTTTCCCGGCGGCGACACGGCGGCGAAACCTCAACACCGGGGCGTGGTCATCACCCTGGGTCTGGTGACACTGCTGGTGGTGGTGCTGTTCAACCGAGACCGCAATCAGGACATCCAGATTTTGGGCAAACCTGCCACCTATCACAGCGGCAAGCTACGGGGCATGAACACCAACACGTTGCAGCACCATCCCACACAGGCGC
Organism: uncultured bacterium; assembly: GCA_964371695.1. Lineage (GTDB taxonomy): Bacteria > CAYJOG01 > CAYJOG01 > CAYJOG01 > CAYJOG01 > CAYJOG01. Next base: position 8,038 of record CAYJOG010000071.1, on the reverse strand, counting down.
TGCTGGATTATCTGAAACCCCGCCTGAAAAAGGGTGAGTTTCTGCTGGCCCATGACCGCCTGGCGGCGCTTTATTTTCTGACGGACACCCGCCCGGCGATTCCCGTGACGTTTCTGAACAAATACGGCTGGGGGGCGGACCAGCAGCGCCAGATGCTGCGCTGGATGATTCGACACCACCGCGCGCCCCGCTATGTGGTGTTATACGTCGGCCCCGATGACGGCATTCCCAACCTCGCTTATTCCAGCGATCCCCAAAAAGACCCGCTGCACGCCTGGGTGTTGCGCCATTACCAGCGGGTCAAAACCTTTGGCGGCCCGCTGGAATGTTTGGGCTGGATTCCCCAGAAGCATCAGAACAAGGGTGTGGATTATTGCTCGGTGGATGGTGAATCCACGCCCTATTTCAATGTCTATCGCCGCCAAAAAGGCAGGGCGCCTGTTGGTGAATAACCTGCGAACCCATCTGCTGTTTTCGCTGATCTGGCTGATGGGCCTGAGTGGCTGCGGCACCGTCAGCCAGCAAGCGGGGCCGAAACTCACCGACACACTTTTGTCCTGCAACGGCTCGCCCCAACTCTGCGACAAAAAACTCACCGAAATCACGCTGCTGGGCAGCCACAACAGTTATTCCAACGAGGCCGAAGGCTGGCAGATTCCCAACCAGCAGGTGGGGCTGAAGCAGCAGCTTGAAGACGGCGTGCGCTACATGGCGCTGGACGTGCATGACCAGAGCGGCTCGGTGATGTTGTGCCACACCTATTGCCATCTGGGCCAGGAGCTGTTTGTGTCGGGGTTGCTGAAAATCGCGGATTTCCTCCAGAAAAATCCCGGCGAAGTCATGGTGATCAATCTGGAAAGTTACGTGTCCGGTGCGGCGGTGCAACAGGCGCTGAGACAGGCGGGCCTGCTGAACATGCTGCACGCGCCCACGCCCGGCGCGCCCTGGCCCACACTGCGGCAGATGGTGGGGACGAACCGGCGCATTGTGCTGCTCACGGGCCGCGACGCCGGGGTCTTTGAGGGTTTTTTGGAAACAGGCGGTTTTTATGTGGGCAACGGCTGGGGGTTCAAGGCCATCGAAGACATCAGTTGCGGCGACAGCACGCCGCCCCTGGGAAACCGCCTGTATGGCCTGAACCTGCAATACGTCAACACCTTCGGCATTCCCACCAAAGCCTACGCCGCCCAGCTCAACCAGCGCGAGGTGGTGCTGGACATCGTGAACCGCTGCACGGCAGACAAACAGCACCGCGTGAACGTGGTGGAGTTCGACTTCTACAACATCGGCGACGGCGCACGCGTGGTGCGTGAACTCAACGGCGTGACGGAAAAACGTGGGGGGAAAAAGGGGAAGGGGAATTAGAGCGCTTTCGGAGTAGACGTGGATGCAATAAGAGCTTTTTTTCTTGCCCTCTCCCTGAGAACCTGTTTGAAAAGTCCGTCGTGGACTTTTCAAACCCAACGCCTTCGGGGGCAAAGCCCCCTCGACGTGGCGAAAACCTCAACATTTTCAATGTTTCGGTTTTCGGATGCGGTCATCCTGACCGCAATAGCCTGTTTCAAAATCAGACCTTGTTTCACATGACCTGATTTTCAAACAGGCTCTGAGGGAGAGGGCAGCCGAAGGTTGAGCGAAGCTAAACCAGCGGCGGGTGAGGGGGAATGAGAACTTTTGAAAAAAGTCTGATTCTTTCTGCCCAGCCTGTTCCCCCTCACCCGCCCGTGACCTCACATGCGTTCGGTCACGGTCTGCCCTCTCCCTGAGGGAGAGGGCAATGGCTGGCACCACCCTTTGTCTACGTCAAATATGAATTTGCTCTAAAAGTCCACGACGGACTTTATAAACAAGCTCTCAGGTAAAAATAAATGGCCGGGCGCAGACCGCCCGCCATGGAGCAGCCAACGGCTGCGACCCCGCGAAGCGGCCAGGCTTTTTTCAAGAAGAAACAACTGTTTGGGGCTTTTCCACGGGCCGCCTGCAGCGGCGGTCGCGGACCTTGTGGCCCGTTCTGCGGCAGAGGCGCTCCCGCACCCCTTCTTGTTAACTGTTCCAAGCCAGATGTTAATTTGTTCCAGACTGCGGTCGTCGATTATAAATGCGGGCCGATCATGGCCGTGAGGCGGGCGTAGTCCAGCATGCCCACGTGGCGGGCCACTTCCTGGCCGTTTTTCACCAAAATCAGGGTGGGCACGCCCCTGATGCCGTAGTTCATGGCGATCTCCGGTGTGATGTCCGTGTCCAGCTTCACCACTTTCAGTTTGCCCGTCTGTTCCTGAGCCACTTTGTCCACCAGGGGCGCAAGCATTTTGCAGGGACCGCACCAGGTGGCGAAAAAATCGATCAGCACCGGTGTGCTGGCGTCCAGCACTTCGGTCTGAAAATTGTCCTTGTTCACGGCGGTCACGCTGCTCATGGTTCCTCCTCTTGTTTCCGTAACCACAAGGTATAGCGAGACCCCCAAAAGCGTCAAGCGAACGGCGGATTGTGCGGCCAATTTTTATCCTCTCCCATCATGCTTTTGGCTTCCCCTCCCCCGCCCTTCGGTCAGTTTTTTGTCATCCCGCCGATTCCAATTCAAAAAAGCATGAATTGGAATCGTTTATCTGGCCTTGCCGTTCGTCCTGAACGGCTGCGGCCCGGCGCGGCGCAGGCAAAGCCCGCTTGCGCCGCGAACATCGGCGGCCCTTTTCGGGCCTTGATGTTCGAGCGAATTCATCCATGAATTCATACCAATTCCTCTCATCCTTTTCTGGCTTCATCCCGGTTTTCTGCCAGTCACTCCGTCCGGCGTTTTCCTGACATCTTGACCTGGAAATTGGTATCACTTGATTTGAATGACGCGACAGTCATTTTGTGTTAGACTCCAAACATGAGCGCAAATCTTCATGAATCCACCCACGGTTTACACCGTCACGAGGCCGGCCTGCACCTGCTCTACCTCAAGGGCAGTTGGGAGGACATGGCCGAGGCCCACGGCAAACTGCTGCTGCCTCAAATCCGCCGGGGACTTATTCCGTTTTTTGAAGGCTTCATCGAACGCCACCTGCACCACGGCCCCCTGGGGGCCACCAGCAGTGGATTCAAACGCCTCGCCGCTCTGGTGGTGGAGCGCGGCCTGGCCGCCCCCATCGCCAACGCCCTGCCCGAAGAACAACGCCGGGCCGTCAGCCGATTGGCGCAGGTCACCGGCTTTACCGAGCGCGAAGCCGCCCGCGCCCTGTCGGTGCCCGACGCCGCCAGCATTCTGGGGGCATTGATTGGCGAAAGCCGCAACCGCGCCCTGCGTGGCATGACCGGCCTGTCGGTGCAGACCCCCGCCTGCACCGCCGTGATGCTGGGCGCGCCCAACACCCGCAAGGGGCATCTGCTGCATGGCCGCAACCTGGACTATGACTGCCTGGGCACCTGGGACACCCACCGCGTGGTGTCCTTCAACCAACCCAAAGACCAGTTGGCCCACGTGAGTTTCACCACCGCCGGGGCATTCACCAGCGGCCTCACGGGCATGAACGAAGCCCATCTGTTTGTAGGCTGCAACACCTCTGGCACCTGGGACGTGCGCCCCAACGGCCTGGCCTTTCACGCCCTGCACACACGCATCCTCTCCGAGGCGTCCTCCATATTAGAGGCCATCGAGATTCTCCGCGCCCAGCCCCGCGCCAGTGGTTTCAACCTGCATATTTCAGACGGCAAAACAGGCGAATCCTGCGTGGTGGAATATTCCGCCCACCACCACCACACCCGCTGGCTGCATGGGGGCCGACTGGTGCAGACCAACCATTACCAGACCGAGGAAATGGCGCCTTTTCAGGCCGAAGGCCCCAAACACACGCGGGACAATTCTCAGACCCGCCTGGACCGCCTGAATGACTTGGTGGACAACACAAACAGCGCCACCCTGGCTGATCTGGCCAACCTGATGCGCGACCGCACCGACCCCGAGCACGGCCCCCGGCCCGTGGGTCACATCGTGGCCTGCCCGCTGAACGTGCAGTCGGTGGTGGCCAACGTGACGCTGGCAGAGGCCTATGTCAGCAACGGCGAGGCCCCCGCCATGGATAGCGACTATGTGGGCTTCAATCTGCACGATCACCTGAAAAACCCGGACGCCCCACTGAAAACCCTGCGGGGTCTGGCCCCCGACACCCTCACGCCAGAGGCCCGCGCCTCGGTGGACTTGTTCAAAAAAGCCTACATGTCCTACATCCACCACAACCAGCCGGGCATGGCGCGGGACTTCTGCGCCCAGGCCCACCAGCAGTGCCCTGGCGAACCGGCCTATCCCCTGCTGGCGGCCATGCTGAGCCTGCGATTGGCCGAGGCTGAGCCGCTGCGGCAGTTTGCCCTGAGCGCCCTGCCCCTTCAGCGCCGCCCCCACGCCCGCGCCCTGGCCATGACCATGGCCGGTTACGCCTATGACCTGGAAGGCGACCACAGCCGGGCCGTAACTTGGTACAAAAAGGCCATGGAGGCATTGAAGGACGACAGCGACGCCCTCGCCGAGCATCTTCAGGAACGCCTGCAGAAACCCTATTCGGCCAAGGAAGTCGCCACCTTGCGCATCGACTTCATCGAGCCTAATCTGGCGGGGTTTTAGGGGGATTCCAGAAGTTCACCGGGGCATGCCAAATCATTAACCTGGGAAACGGTACATCGTTACCAGCTCATTTTCATGATTCGGCTTTCGGTCTGGGTGCGCTCGGACGGACTTTTCGTTAGGGACAGGATTACCGGTTTTCCACAATCCGCAGGCATAAAAAAACCTGACCGGGCGGTCAGGTTTTTTTGAGCGGGCTGTGGGACTGCCCTAACCGATGCGGGCGGGGAGGCCCGTCGGATCGTGATGTCGGATGAAAGTTGGTCTGGCTGTTCTCCTGTCGGCGGGTCCGGCTCCTGTCGAGGTCCATTCCCGTTGATGTTTGTTCCCCTATTCTAGCAAAAATTCTGGTTTGTGCAATCTTTCACGAAAAATTGTTCCTGGAGTGATACTTCATTGTCTCACGCTAAAGCATATTATCGGTCGCTGAAAGTCTGAATTTGCCAAATTTTCAAAAAATTTTGTCTAGAAATTGTCGCCCGTTTAGCTATAAGCAACAAAAATGTCACACGAAATTAAACTGGTCGAAACATGGCGCAAAGGGTGTTCTGCCATTAGAAACACTCTGTTTTTGTCAGTAAATCGACGACCCTTGGCCCGCCCCACTGGCCAGCGGTGGCTTTTTCTGCCTCTGCGCCGAGGGAGCAACTCATCCTAAAAGAATGGACCGCCATAAGCAGCCCCAAGGCCGCCCTCACAAAAATCCGTAAACCCCCAGCACCGCCAGCAGGCCCGCGATTTCACTCAGGTTCACCGCCGCGCCAATGCAGTCGCCCGTAAAACCCTTCAGGCGGAAATAAAACCAGCTTCGCAGCAGCAGCACGGTGAAAAATCCCCCCGCCCCCACCAGCCACAACGGCCCCAGTTGACCGCTGAAAATCACCATGAAGAGGCCCCCGCCCACCAGCGCGGTGAAGAGCGCCGCCGCCACGCGGGCCGGTGTGAGGGTGGCGGCATAGACCCGCCCCAGGCTCACCTGGCTCTGAATGGGTTTGAGCGCCCCCATCAGCCACACCCCCCAGGCGCGGCTGAGACCCCACGACGCCACAATGCTGCCCGCCAGCAGGCCCGGCTGCGGCAGCGCGCCCAGTTGGGCCAGGCAGGCGGTTTTCACCCCCAGCGACAGAATCAGCGCGCAGCCGCCATAAGTGCCGATGCGGCTGTCTTTCATGATGGCCAGCATTTTTTCGCGGTCGCGTGTGGCGAAAAAGGCGTCGCACACGTCGGCGAGGGCGTCTTCGTGCAGTGCGCCGGTCATCAGCACCCCCGCCGCCACGGCCACACCCGCCCCCACCCAGGGGCCAAGCAGCATCATGGCGGCCTCGGCCACCAGGGCCGTGAGCAACCCCAGCGCCAAGCCCGCCGCGCCAAACCATCCGGCCACGCGGGGTTGGTCTATGGGGGCCAGATGCGCCTCTTCGGGCACCGGCAGGCGGCTTAAAAACGCCAGGGCAGACCAGAAACCCATCATGGGGTCATCATACTGCGAACCTCACGCCGGGCCGCTGACCGACGCCGAGGCGAAGGTGGCCCTCAGCCTTCACCTCTGGCCTGACCAGACTTACACTGATTTCAATCCTCTTTTTGTCTCATTGTCGCCCAACAAGATTCGCCGTGACTCCCCTCGCCGCTCCAACCGATGGTATTCCTTCTATCACACAGGCTCCTAGAAAGGCTTTTAGCAATGACCGAAAATCGCTTCTTGTATCACCGATTCATGAATCAGGGCACACTTTCAGATCCGAAGGGCATTCCCGATCCTGAGTACTCCCTTCCGGGAACACTGCACTGGATGCATGCATTGGCGATATTGGTCAATGAAGAGAAGATCGATGCGAGTTCTATGAAAACTCTTTACGCTTCTATAGATAATGGAAATCGATCCGATCAGGAAATCAATACTTCCTTCGAGCAGTTGCTGATGTCTCTGCATCATCTTGCCTCGTTGAAAGCGATGGGATTATTGTCGAAGAGAATAGACACCGCAAGATCAGCCATTGTGACGTGGTATTATGGGATATTTCATGCGGCAAGCGCCATGATTGCCGCTCAGGTCGGTTCATTTCAAAACAACCACGCCGGGACAGCTAATAGCTGGGATTCCCAGTTCAGTGCGCGCAATTTGGTGCCTACCCCATTCAGCTACCGATTGACTACGCTGGTAAAAAAAGACGTTGAGGAACAGATAAAATGTCTTAGAGAGACTAACCTTTTTGATTTAAAAAACCAGCCCAAAAATCCCAACGAGGCTATCGGAGCCTGCATCACTTACCTTCAAGGTTCCGCGAATTGGCGCCGCGAGCATATAGAGCAAGATGTCAAACGCGAAAATAAGCTCATCAACTTCCGAACCAAGAAGGCACAGCAGATTCGCGACGCTCGCCTCGCAGACAAGTGCTTTGGATTTGTTCACCAAGCTTACCGCTACCGTGGCAAAGCCAACTATCGTGAAGCACTGTTCATCAGTTATGGAAATCACATAGAGTTAAGTCTAATCGATTTCTATTCGGATTTATCCGGTGTTCTGGAAGGTTTCCTATGCATGGCTGGAGCTTTTTGTGCACGACGAATCGGAAAAGAGTTGTGGAACATCTTTCAGGATGACATTGAATCAAATGTACAATTGATAATTAAACCTGGACACATCTGGGAAAAGTTGTAGCTCAGATTTTGCGATTCAAAAAATACGCCGCTAAAATTTGAATAAAATAATTCCGCAATTTCCGATCAATTATGCCACCAACATAGTAGTTATTGAACATTGAGCGCCACGGAGTTCAAAAACATTATCACGCAAGAGGGTGGCTTGGGAATTGAAAATGGATTAAGGCCTAATTCGTTGATTAAAAAAAGCGGCGGGCCTGGCCCGCCATTGCCAAGAAGCGGTGCGAAGCGCTGCGACCGCCGCGAAGCGGCCCGGTTTTTTGAGAGGAAAGGATGATTTCTTCCATATGCGTGCTGGGCCACCTGCGGTGGCGGTCGGCAAACTTTGTTTGCCTCCGAGGCGGGGGTGCTACCGCACCCCAATTCAAAAACAATTCCAACACAATTCAATCTCGGTGCAACCTTGTTTCCGAACTCAATAGTAACGAATCACTCGCATTTTTGTCTGATTGCGGGTCCGTTTCTGACCTGATGGCACCGACTCCTCTGCATCTCACGCCGGACCGCTGACCGATGCCGAGGCGAAGGTGGCCATTTCGTGATAAACCGCGCAGGCGCTTTGCATCAGTTGGGTCAGCAACAGCGCCCCCGTGCCTTCGCCCAGGCGCATGTCCATGTCCAGATAGGGACGCTCCCCCAACAGGGCCAGCATTTTGGCCCCCCCCTGTTCGTTGCTCTGGTGGCTGAAAAACAGCCAGGGGCGCAACTGCGGTTTCAACGTAATGGCCCACAACGCCGCGCTCTGGCTGATGAAACCATCCACCACCACGGGCC
>CAYJOG010000070.1:1123-9546 GCA_964371695.1 uncultured bacterium | reverse complement strand
ACTGTAAGGAGCACTGAAAAAGAAAGCAGAACAAGGCGTGATGTTTTTGTTTCAACTGGATTCCCGCTTTCGCGGGAATGACGCCGGGAGAAGCCATGGGCTTTTCTTCCTCCAGCCTCCAACTTCCAGCCTCCCGCTTTCGCGGGAATGACGGCGACATGTACAAGCTACCCAACGATGGCCCATCGGTTACTCACCAGCCAGGCTGTCGTTCAGCCACGCCACAAAACCCGCGTTGGCCGCTGTCACGTCCAGACGCAGCACCGGGGGTGTCTGATAGGGATGGTTGACCAGCACAAAATCCCGCACCTTTTCATACAGGTCCGGCCGGGTCTTGATGAGCAACACATATTCCTCGTCGTCCTGCACCGCGCCCTCCCACCAATACACGCTGCGGATGGGGCCGTGACGGTTCACACAAGCCGCGAGGCGCGCCTGCACCAGTTGCCTGGCCAGGTCATCGGCCGTGGCGGCGTCGGGCGCCGTGACATACACCAGAATCAGGGGCGGCGTTGCCTGGGGCATGTGCGCCACTATACTGTTACCGCTCTCTCGCCGTCTTTTTCACCAAGCACCCCATGACCATTTCGCCCCGCCGCTGCCGCACAAACCGCCCCCGGATGGGGGCCTGCGCCCTGGCTGCGCTGGTGCTGGCGGGCGGGCTAGCGCCCGCAGCCCGCGCCGATGAAGTGGCCGTGCAGGATGTGCTCTCGGTGGATGGCCGGGCGGAGTCCCTGCCCCACTTCACCGGCGTGACCGTAGACGGCCTCTCAGGCCTGCTCATCATGCCCACCGCCAGCCGCATCGAAGAAGGCAGCGCCCGCATCGCCATCGTGCGTTACACCCCCATTCAGGAAGTCGTGACCCTTTCGGCCTCGGCCCCCGGCGGCAAGGTGGTCAACCGCCTCAACCACACGCTGGACGTGGTGCAGCCCATTCTCACCGTGCGGGTGGGCAACCGGGCCGAGGTGAGTTTTGGCAAACACCAGGACTCCTTCGACGCCGAGCTGGGTTACACCGACGGCACTCGCAGCAACCCCTCTATCGACACGGGCGACGACAACCTGTTCGGCTTCAAGTTCAGCCAGGCCATCAGTCGGCGCAGGGGATATTTTGTCACGCTGGCGGGGTCCTCCTACACCTCCCGCTCGTGGGACCCCTGGTCCGGCTCCGGCTCCAGCCGCGTGCGCAACTTTTATGGCGTGCTGAGCCAGGTGACCGAAAAAGGCGAATGGTCGCTGGGTTACCGGGCGCAGAAAACAGACAGCAAATCCGACGGCACGCCCGACGGCACCGGCAAGCGGCATCAATATGGCCTGGGTGTGCAATATGAAATGGCCGAGGACTTTGTGATTCAGGGCGAATACTGGCAAAAACCCAAGGGTGAAATTGGCGGCGAAGACGAAACCGCCTTTGGTGTGCGTTATAAACCCTCTGAGCGACTGGAGGCCTTTGCCGGACTGGCGGACCTGCTGGGCACCGACAGCGGCGAGGTTTATTTCGGCCTCTCCTATTTCACCAAATACGGCAACAAAAAACCGGCGGCCACCAGCCAGTCCCCCAGCCCCGGCGAACCCAGCGCCAGCGCGGACCTGCCCGCCGAAACCGTGAATGCGCTTTCTGCCGCCACACCGGCCCCCCAAGCCACGCCCCTCACCACACTGGCCGCAGCACAGGGGCAATAAGCGCCGCCTCCCGGCAGCATAGCTGTAAACCTTACGGAGTAGCGGCGGTGTCCCCACCTCCGTAAAAGGCAAAAACCCTTGATTTTCTTATGGTTTGTGCGCGGTGTGGACACCGCGCCTACTCCAAAAAATGGGCTGGAAGTCAGGGGTTTTTGCCTCAAGTCAACAGCCATGCCGCCCGGCAGGGATTTTTTTGAAATCCACCGGGCCGTTTGCCATGGCGCTACAATCGGCCCCCTGAAATTCAAGGAGGTTCCCGCCATGCCCCACCGGCTGCCCAGTCACGAAATCACCCTCGGCCCCGACCGCGCCCCCCACCGCGCTTTTCTGCGCTCCATGGGCCTGGGCGACAAAGAGCTGAGCCAGCCCTTTGTAGGCGTGGCCAGCAGTTGGAACGAAGCGACGCCCTGCAACCTTTCTCTGCGCCACCTGGGGGACATCTGCGCCCAGGGGGTGGCCGAGGCCGGGGGCACGCCCCGCCGCTTTGACACCATCGCCGTGAGCGACGGCATTGCCATGGGGCACGCGGGCATGAAGGCCAGCCTCATCAGCCGCGACGTGATCGCCGACAGCGTGGAGTTGATGGTGCGCGGCCATTGTTATGACGCTGTGATTGGTCTGGCGGGTTGCGACAAGTCCCTGCCCGGCATGTTGATGGCGCTGGCGCGACTGAACCTGCCCGGCGTGTTTGTCTATGGCGGCACCATCCTGCCCGGCATTTTCAAGGGCCACAAAGTGACGGTGCAGGAGGTGTATGAAGCCGTGGGGGCACACGCCGCAGGCAAAATGAGCGGCGGCGACCTGGACGAAATCGAACGCAAGGCCTGCCCCGGCGCGGGCAGTTGCGGCGGCATGTTCACCGCCAATACGATGTCCAGCGCCGCCGTGGCCCTGGGCATGACGTTCATTGACGCAGCCACGCCCGCCGCCGTGAGCGCCGAGCGCGAGCAGATCGCCCACCGCGCCGGGCGGCAGGTGATGAAGCTGCTGGAAATCAACCTGCGCCCCCGCGACATTCTCACCCGCAAGTCTTTTGAAAACGCCGCCGCCGTGGCGGTGTGCCTGGGGGGCAGCACCAACCTTTGTCTGCACCTGCCCGCCCTGGCCAACGAACTGGGTTTCAAATTCACGCTCGATGACATTGCCGCCGTGAGCGCCCGCACCCCCACGCTGGGCGACCTCAAACCCGGCGGACGGTTTGTGATGACCGACATGCACGATGCCGGTGGCCTGCAGGTGCTCATGAAACGCCTGATGGGCGCGGGGTTGCTGCACGGAGACTGCATGACCGTAGAGGGCATCACACTGGCCGAGGCGCTGAAAAACGTGACCGACAGCGGCGACACCGAAGTCATGCGCCCCCTGGACAACCCCCTGCACCCCACCGGCGGCATGGCGGTGCTGCGGGGCAACCTGGCCCCGGAGGGCTGCGTGGTGAAGGTGGCCGGCTCCAGCAAACGCGCACACAAAGGCCCGGCGCGGGTGTTCGACGGCGAGTTGGCCGCTTTTGAAGCGGTGCAGGCGTGCCGCATCAAGGCGGGCGACGTGGTGGTAATTCGCTACGAAGGCCCCAAGGGCAGCCCCGGCATGCCGGAGATGCTCTCCACCACGGCGGCCATCATGGGTCAGGGTCTGGGTTATGACGTGGCCATGGTCACCGACGGGCGTTTCAGCGGGGCCACGCGAGGCCTGATGGTGGGCCACGTGGGGCCAGAGGCCGCCGCGGGCGGCCCCATCGCCGCGCTCAAAGATGGTGACGTGATTGAACTGGACGCCGACAAAGGACTCATCCGCGTGGAACTTTCCGACGAGGAAATCAAAACCCGCCTTGCCGACTGGAAGCCCCGCGAAAACCCGTGGCATCACGGCGCACTGGGCAAATACATGGACCTCGTGCGCCCCGCCTGCGAAGGCGCCACCACATCGCGCTTCAACGAAAAGGGGATGTGACCTTCCTTTATCTTTGCAGAACCTCAAACAGCGTTTTACACTTAAGCCATGAGAACAGCGCTAAAAGTGGATGTCCTGACGGATGAAAAAATCCCTGTGCGCCGCTTTGGCCAGTGGGGGCCTGTCTATGAAGTCACCGGCAAACCCCGCACACGAAAAGACGGTGTGGCCTGTGTTCCGGTGCGGGTGCTGGATTCCGGCGAGAAACTACTCTACCCCGTTGACCAGTTCGAAAAAGACCCCCCCGCCTGATGTTCGCCATTGCGTTTGACCTGGTTGTGGCAGAGGTGCTGACCCACCATCCTGCCGGGGCGGTGTCCACGGCTTATGCCGACATCAAAAACACGCTGAGGCGGTTTGATTTTGACTGGGTACAGGGAAGCCTGTATGTCACGGAAACAGAAGACCTCGCCAACCTGTTCAATGCCATGCAGGCCCTGAGAACCTTGCCCTGGTTTGGCCTTTGTGTGCGGGACATTCGGGCGTTTCGGGTTGATCAGTGGTCTGACTTCACCCCCACCTTCCACCCGCCAACATCCAAAGCAGTCCCCATTCAAAAAAACAGAACCCGCAAAACCAGACAGGCTCCGTAAGTTTTTTTCCTCCCGAATCCACGGCCCACACCGCCCTCACGGCAACAGCACAAACAGGTTCTCGGCCAGGGCGCGGAAATGCTCCAGCCACGACACGGCGGTTTTGTCGTCCTTGTGGCTCTTGTCCAGAAAAGGGAGATAGTGCTTCTGCAACACGTTGTAAACGTGGTTCTGGATTTCCCACAGGTCCATCTCCAGGGGCAGATCCGACTTCAGCGACACCGCCTGCTCCAGCCGCTTGAGGGTGGTGAGGCTGGTGGGGTCGTCCATCCAGTCCAGGGCGATGTTGTTCATGTTCCGCGTGAGTGAGAGCGCCAGCCGGGGCAGGTCCAGGGGCACACCCACCACCTTGGCTTCTTCAAACAACATGCGCAGCCGGGGTGGGTCGATCTTGCCCGACAGCGCGTCGTCCAGCAGGCCGTTGACCACCACCTCTGCCGCCGCTAGGAACACCTTGGGCGGGGGCACCTTGATGTCCGACAAAAACCGCATGAGCGGGGCGTTGGCCTCATACACCTGCCGCATGTCGGTTTCGGCTTCTTCCTGCGCGTTGTGCAGGATCATCTGCAAAATGCGCCGCTGGTCGTCGCGAAAAAGGGACTTGAGCGAGTAATGGGGCTCGCCCAGGTTTTTGTTCAGCAGCAAAATGGTGGCGGCCAGGTCTCCCTGCGAAAAGGCGGTGGCAATTTCCTTGACCAGTAAAGGATCAAAACGCATGTTGACCGCAGGCTCCACACCACAGTGGATGTTGTGGTCGCCCAGATGCACCGCGCCAAAACTGAAGTCTTCCTTTTCTTCGGTGGCGGTGGAACTCACCGTGGCGCTGCCCAGCAACAGGCGGGCGCGGCCCGCCTCGTGGATTTCCACCTGCCCCCGCTGGATACGGAAACCGCCCACAATGGCCAGTTCCTCGTTGTGGTCAAAAAGTGACGTGATGGCGAAGTGGGCCCCCACCTGCGCCAGGTCCACCATGGCGGTCTCCACCATTTTTTCGAACACTTCCCGGCCATCCGGCCCCAGGTTGCTGCGCACCTCCCGCATCAGTTCCAGAAACCGGGGCCGCAGGTCGTAACCGTTGAGCTGATGGGAAAGCTGAATGGCCCGCGCCGCGTATTGCAGCACCTGAAGCGTCTCCACGCCGGTGAGTTCCTCAAAAAACCACGCGCAACTGGTGAACATGAGCATGGCGAACTTTTCCATGTGCAGCAGTGTCAGCGCCTTCTGACGCACGTTCTGTTCCGGCGACGTCTTCAGGTGGTCCTTCAGAAAACGGGTCACGTTTTCGGGTGAGCGATCCAACAACACACAGATGAAATCGTTGCGGGCCGCCCAGGGGTCTTGAAACAGCTTGGCCCCCTGCTCTTCAAACACCACCGCCAGGGCGTCGCGCAGGTCATCCAGCGCCCGGCGCAAACCGGCGCGCCACGCCTGGTTCCAGCCGTGATGCCCCCCCGTGGCGCAGCCGCAATCGCTGCGCCATCGCTCCACGCCGTGGGCACAGCTCCACGAGGTGTTGGGGTGAATTTCCGCCTCCAGCACCGGCGGAAAACGGGACAGAAATTCACCGTAGTTGGTGAGGGCCACTTGGCCGTTTTCCCTGAGTTGGTGCAAGGCATAGGCCAGGGCCATTTCTCCATAGCGGTGGTGATGACCATAGGTTTCGCCATCGGTGGCGATGTGGGCCAGAGCGGCCTGCTCCTGCCCCTGGGCCGGACCAAAGGCGTGGGACAGCCTTTCGGCGAACACCTTGCCGTTTTCCAGCAGGCGCTCAAAAGCCACGGCGTGGGCCACGGCGGCGTCATAAAAGAAAACCGCGATGCTGCGGCCAGAGGGCAGATGCACACAATAGGGCCGGGTGGTGTCCAGCGTGCTGGCGGTCACGTCGTGCCAGTTGCCCGCAGCGTCTTTCACCCGCCGGGCCTGATGGGGCGCCAGCAGGGTGAACTTGATGCCCTGCTCGGCCATCAGGTCCAGACTCTCCAGGTCCACGGCGGTTTCGGGCAGCCACATGCCCTCTGGCTCACGGCCAAAATGAAAACGGAAATCGGCAATGCCCCAGGCCACCTGGGTCTCTTTGTCGCGCCGCGAGGCCAGGGGCATGATGAGATGGCTGTAGGCCTGCGCCATGGCGTTGCCGTGGCCGGAAAAAACCGTAACGCTGTCGGCGTCGGCTTGGCGAATGGCGTCGTAGACATCGGGCGCGTAAGCGCGCATCCAACTGAGCAGCGTGGGGCCGACATTGAAACTGATGCTGCGAAAGTTGTTGGCGATGTTGATGATGCGGCCTTCGTTGTTGATGGTGCGCGCAGCGATGTTGGGGGCGTAACACTCGTCGGTGATGCGTTCGTTCCAGTCGTGATAGGGCGCGGCGCTGGTTTGATATTCCACCTGCTCCAGCCAGGCGTTTTCGCGGGGGGGCTGATAAAAATGGCCGTGTATGCAGACGTAGCGGTTCATGGCCTGCCCGCTTCCTCTGGCCTCAGCAGCAAAAAGCCCAGGGGGGGCAGGCGCAGTTTCAGATGGGCCGGCTGGCCGCCCCAGGCTTCGTCCACCGCGATCACGCGCCCCAGGTTGCCCACGGCGCTGCCGCCATAGTCGGCGGCGTCGCTGTTGAGCACCTCGCGCCACGCGCCGCCCACCGGCACGGGCACGGGATATTCCTCGCGCACCACCGGCGTGTAATGGGCCACCGCCAGCAACTGGTCGGCGGGGTCTTTGGCGCGGCGCACCCACGCCAGCACACTGCTGGGGGCATCTTCATAGCTCATCCAGGAAAACCCTTCGGGCGAAAAATCGTTTTCGTAAAGCGATTTTTCGTGCCGCAGCAGGTGCAGCAGGTCTTGCAGCCACCGGCGCACCCCCTGGTGCGGGGCGTATTCCAGCAGATGCCAGGGCAGTGAGGTTTCGTGCTGCCACTCCTCCCATGGAGCAAGTTCCGTGCCCATGAACAACAGTTTTTTGCCGGGCTGGGCCATCATCTGCCCCAGCAGCAGGCGCAACTGGGCAAACTTCTGCCAGTCGTCGCCGTGAATCCGCCCCAGGAGTGAGCCTTTACCATGCACCACTTCGTCGTGAGAAAGCGGCAGCATGAAGTTTTCGTTCAGGGCATAGAGCTGGCGAAAGGTGAGATCGTGGTGGTGATGGGGGCGGTGAACGGGGTCGCGGGAAAGATAAAGCAGCGTGTCGTGCATCCAACCCATGTCCCACTTCAGGCCAAATCCCAGACCCCCCAGCGACGTGGGGCGCGACACCCCCGGCCAGGCGGTGGATTCCTCGGCGATGGTCTGCACGCCGGGGTGAGACAGGTAGACGTTCTCGTTGAGCTGTTTGAGAAAATCAATGGCTTCAAGATTTTCGATGCCGCCGTGACGGTTGGGCAGCCACGCCCCTTCTTCGCGGGAGTAGTTGAGGTACAACATGCTGGCCACGGCGTCCACTCTTAATCCATCGGCATGAAACTGGTCCAGCCACAGCCGGGCGCTGGAACCCAGAAAACTTTTCACCTCGTGGCGGCCATAGTTGAAGATGCAGCTTTTCCAGTCGGGGTGAAAACCCAGGCGGGGGTCGGCGTGTTCAAACAGGTGGGTGCCATCAAACCACGCCAGGGCGTGGGCGTCGTTGGGAAAATGCGACGGCACCCAGTCCAGCAGCACACCGATGCCCTGCTGGTGCAGCGTGTCCACCAAAAAGCGAAAATCATCGGGTGTGCCATAGCGGCTTGTGGGGGCGAAATAACCGGTGGTCTGATAACCCCAGGAGCCATAAAAAGGGTGCTCCATCACCGGCAGAAACTGCACGTGGGTGAATCCCATTTCCAGCACGTGGGCGGCCAGTGGCCCGGCGATTTCCTGATAACTCAGCCAGCCACCGTCCTGTTTGCGCCGCCACGAGCCGAGGTGTACTTCATACACCGACATGGGGGCGCAGAGCGCGTTGTGGTCCGCCTGCCGGGTCATCCATTTTTTGTCGTTCCACCGGTATTCGCTTTGCCACACCACCGAGGCGGTGCGGGGCGGCGTCTCAAAATAAAACCCGAAGGGGTCGGCCTTGTGCTGCCGCTGCTGGCCATGGATGGTGAGGACGTATTTGTAGAGGTCCCCCACCTTGGCCCCCACCACAAAACCGGCAAAGACGCCAGATGACTTTTGGGGAAACAGGCGGTGGGTGTCTTCACACCAGTCATTAAAATCCCCCA
>CAYJOG010000070.1:0-1113 GCA_964371695.1 uncultured bacterium | reverse complement strand
GCGTTGGGAGCCCACAGGGCAAAGAACACCCCCGCCTGGCCCTCCACCATGCCGGGGTGCGCGCCCATTTTTTTGTAAAGCTCAAAATGGGTGCCCTCGTTGAACAGGTAGAGGTCAAAGTCCGTCAGCAGCGTGGCGGGCAGCACCGCCGTGCGGCGGGGGGCCGTGGCGCGACGAGGGGCAGCTTTTTTGACGGTCGCGGTTTTGGCCACCGTTGTTTTGGCCGCAGGCGTTTTGGGTTTTGATTTGGCCACGGGCTTTTGGGCAGCAGCTTTTTTAACATCACCTGCAGGCGCGGTCTTGGCCGGTTCACTTTTTTTCGCCCGGCGCTGGGGTGTTTTTGGGGGGGGATCAGCGGCCATGACGACCAAACATTTCTCCCAGGCTTTTCAGGCGCGGGTGCTGCAACAGACCGGCGAGGTCCACCGGAAAACGCCGCCGCCACGAGGGGAACTGACCCGCCCCCAGCCCCGGCATGTTCTGGGGGTCGCGGCCCAGCCACAGGTCTTCGGCCCCCACCAGCACCAACGGGGCCGGACTGGCCGACAAAAAGACCAGACCCTGACTCAGCAGACGGCCCGCCGCTGCGGTTTCGGCCACAGGCGCACCCGGCAACCCAGACAACGCACGGGCAAAACCGCTGCGCTGCGCCGCCATTTCTTTCACCCGCGATTCGTCAAAAAAACCGGCCTCTTTGAGAATGACGGCATCCACATTTTCAATATAACCACGCAGGGGCGGCATGTCATGGGTGTTCAGGCTGGCGGCCATGTCGGCGGCGGGTTTTCTGAAGACCTGGCCCGGTTCATCCTGCTGTTCAAAGGGCAATACATAGGACCGGTAAAGCCGGTGGCGCACCAGCGCATGGTTGATGCGCCGGGTGACGGTGCCCAGGTTTTCGCCCACCACCGCCGCGTTGTGCTGAGCAGCCTTCAGGCACACCAGCGCCGTGAGCGCCCGCAGGGGAGAGGCCACGTACACCCCCTGTCTGGCGCTCAGGCCGTCGGGCACCCAATACAGCCGTTGCAGACTCATCACGTGATCCAGTCGCAGCACGTCCGCCAGACCCAGGTGGTGATCCAGACAATCCGCGAAATGCGCGAGGCCCTCTCC
>CAYJOG010000069.1:0-9605 GCA_964371695.1 uncultured bacterium | reverse complement strand
GTTTTGGGCTGGTGTGGTCATGTCCATTTTTGCCAGCGCCGCCGAAAGCGCCTTCATCAACGTGAGCATGGGGCGTTTGCTCAAACATGAGACCCAGGAGCCTCAACTGTGGACGCCTCTGCGCAAGCTCAAGGAAAACCCGGAGCATCTCTACGCCACCCTGCTTGGCATGAACACCCTGGCGCACATGCTGGTCAGCTCTTTTGGTGCGGCGCTGCTGGTGCATTACACGGTGATCGGCAACCTGCGCACGTCAGGCGAAAGGGGCGAGGGGCTTGCCACCCTGCTCATCACCCTTGTCATTGCCCTGGGGGCGTTCCTGATTCTGGAACTCATGCCCAAGATGTATGGCACCTATCACTTTGAGCGCCTGCTGCGGCGGGTCGGGCGGCTGGTGAACCGGCTGGTGGCCCTGCTGCGCTGGCCCATCACGCCCATCGTGGCCATCCCGCGCCTGCTCATGGGCAAAGGCGGGCACGCCATGTTCAGCGAGGCCAGTTTGGTGAGCGAAGAAGACCTGATTCACATGATGGAAATGGGCCACCGCGAGGGCAGCTTTGCCGAGCAGGACGTGAAGGTGCTCAAAAACATTTTTGCCTCCAGCGAGGTAGAGGCCGAAGACATCATGGTGCCGCGCATCAACATGCGCACCGTGGCGGCGGACATGCCCCTGCGCCGGGCCGTGGCGTTGTTTACCGAACACGGCGTCTCCCGTCTGCCGGTTGTGCAGGACACAATTGACCACATGGTGGGTGTGCTTTATGCCAAAGACCTGCTGGGTGAAAAAAACCTGGACCTGGATAATCCCGTGAGCCAGATCATGCGCCGGGGCGTCTACCTGATTCCCGAAACCAAAAAGGTGCTGGACCTGCTGAAGGAGTTTCGCAACCGCAATCTGCAACTGGCTGTGGTGGTGGATGAATATGGCGGCACCGTGGGGCTGCTGACGCTGGAAGACGTGCTGGAAGAAATCGTGGGCGAGATTTTTGACGAACACGACGTGGTGAAACCCCGCATGGTGAAACTGGCGGGGGGGCAGGTGCGGTTTCAGGCCGTGTTTCCGCTGGAGACTTTCGCCACCCAGTGTGATCTGGTGAAAGAAGAAGACCTGGAGGATTACGACACCGTGGGGGGCTGGCTCAGCGGGCGCATCGGCCACCTGCCCGCGCCGGGTGAGGAATACACCGAAGGCGGTTACCGGTTTGTGGTGGAAAGCGTGGCGCGCCAACGCATCCAGCGGCTGCTGATGCTGAAGGATGGCACCGGGTAAGGACCGGTCAGGCCATCATCATGGGCACTGGTTCGGCCTGAATGATGTTCATGCCCAGTTCCTGAAGCATGACCAGGGTGTCGTCGGGGGCCAGGCCGCCGGTGGTGAGGTATCCCCCCGCAAACAGGCTGTTGGCCACAAACATGGCGGGGGCCTGCAGGTGTTTCAGGCACACTTCACGGCCTCCGGCGGCCCGCAGGTCGCGATCTGGTAGGGCAAACCGGCACATGGCGAGGGTTTTGAACGACTCCCAGGGGGTGGGATTGGGCAGGTGTTCCAGCGGGGTGCCGGGGCGGCTGTTGAGGAAGTTCACGGGCGCCGACTCCACCCCCAGCTCCCGCAGGGTGAGCGCCAGTTCCACCCGCCCCGCGTGGTCTTCGCCCAGGCCCACAATCAGGCCGCAGCAGGCTTCCATGCCTGCGTCGCGGGCGGTTTTCACCGTGTTCACCCGGTCGTCAAAACCATGGGTGCGCACCACGGTGGGAAAGTTCTCCCGGCTGGTTTCCAGGTTGTGGTTGTAGCGGTCGATACCGGCTTCTTTCAGCGCACGGGCTTTTTCGGCGGTGAGAAACCCCAGGCTGGCGCACAGTGTGATGGGCACCTCGGCCTTGATGCGCCGCGCCGCCTCGGTAAAGGTTTCCAGGTCTTTTTCGTGGGGTTGGCGGGTGGCGGTGACCATGCAGAACTTGAAGGCCCCGGCCTGATGGGCCTCTTTGGCCTCGGCCACCAACTGGTCTACTGTTTTCAGGCGATAAAGGGGAATGTCGCTGTTGTGGTGGGCGCTCTGGCTGCAAAAACCACAGTCTTCGGGGCACGCACCGCTTTTGGCGTTGCTCAGCACATGCACTTTCACGTCCAGGCCGTGGTGGTGCTGCCGCACGGCGCTGGCGGCAGAAAGCAGGGCCGGGAAGTGGGTCTGTTCCAGCGCCAGCACCGCCAGCAGGTCCTCTCTCGAGGGGGTTTCATTGTCCAGACCCTGCTGCCTCAGCCGGTCCAGAACCAGTTGTGTGTTCCCGTGCGTCATCAGGCGGGGGAGTGTATCGGCAAAAAATGGAAGTCGGAAGCAGGGAGAGGCGGTTGGCGGTTGTCGGTTTGCGGTTGGAAAAGGAAAAAGCCCCCCCCGTAATCCCCCCCAACGGGTTAATGACGGCGGACAGTAAATTTTTTTCTTTTCCACCTTCCAGCTTTTTGCTTCCAGTCCTTGGCCACAGGCTTGCGTTAATCTGAAACCCATGCTGATTCCCTTTGACAGCCACGTGCATTGTTTTCCGCCAGAGGTGTTTGAGGCCCTCTGGCGGTGGTTTCGCGCCCACGCCTGGGAAATCGAATATCCCTGGTATGCCGACGATGTGCTGGGGTTTCTGGAAAAACAGGGGGTGGAGCGGGCCATGGTGCTGAACTATGCCCACAAACCCGGCATGGCCGACTGGCTCAACCAGTGGACCCGCGCCCTGATGCAGAAATATCCCCAGCATCTTTATTTCGGCGCGTTTCACCAGGACGACGAAAACCCTGCCCAGCGGGCCGAGGCGCTGCTGGGCCAGCCGGGTTTTGCGGGGGTGAAGCTGCACGCCCACGTGCAGGGGGCCGCGCCGGACGATGAACGTTTCTTTCCTTTATACGAAGTGGCCCAGGCTGCGGGCAAGGCCATTCTTTTTCATTGTGGCACGGAGCCCCGCTCGCCTGCTTATAGGGTGGACACCGACGCGGTGAGCGGTCTGCATCGTCTGGAACCTGTGCTGAAGCGTTTTGGCGACCTGAAAATAGTGGTGCCCCACCTGGGGGCGGGGGAGTTTCAGGGCCTGATTCCGCTTCTGAAGGATTATCCGAACCTCTACGCCGACACGGCCATGGCGGTGGGGGATTTCCTCATGGCGGGGCCGGAGCGTTTCGCCGCGCTGGAAGCCTGCCCGGAAAAAATCCTTTTCGGCACGGACTTTCCCAACATCCCCTATGCCTACGACACCGAGTTTCAGGCGGTGCAAAAACGTGACCCCGCCTGGATCAAGTCCCTGAGCGCCTCCACCGCCAGTTTTATGACCCAACTCAGCCCCGTCTGATTTCAGACAAAGTAGAGCTTGATTTCACCATGGGGCTTATTAGACTCTGGCGGTTGTAAAAAGGGAGGAAAACCTTTTGATTTGTTCGTGCCAGCGCCCTAGCCCCGTAAGATGCCCCAAATCATTTTTCAGGGGGACCATGTCATGAGTTTCAAGGCGACTTCCCAGATTGCCCAGTGGTTTCGCACCGCCGTGCCCTGTGTGGGCCACTGCCCGGTGACCACCGACTGCGGCAAATACGTGCAGCTCATCGCCGACCGACAATACGAAGAAGCCTATTACGTCGCCCGCGACCCCAACCCCATTTCCTCGGCCTGTGGCCGCGTGTGCGCCGCCCCCTGCGAGGACATGTGCCGCCGGGGCCGCATTGACGCCCCCATTTCCATTCGGGCGCTCAAGCGGTTCCTCACCGAGCGTTACGGCCCGGAGTCGGGCAGTCAGGCCCAGGTGGGGTCACTGTTTGAGGGCACAGTGCCCACCAGCGGCAGTAAAACAGTGTGGGACGCCAGTTATCTGTCGCAAAAGGGTCACGAGCCTCAGGTGCGGGAGAAAACCAAAGACAAAAAGGTGGCCATCATCGGCTGCGGCGCGGCGGGCATCACCGCCGCCCAGGACCTGGCCCTGCTGGGTTATCAGGTGGAGATTTTCGAGAGCGAAGCCGCCAGCGGCGGTCTCATGCGCTACGGCGTGCCGGAATACCGCATTCCCCGCACCCTGATTGAAAAGGAATTTGGCGCGGTGCTGGACCTGGGCGTGAAGGCCCATTTCAACACCGAGGTGGGGCGCGACATCACTTTCATGGAGCTGAACGAAAAGTTCGACGCCATTTTTGTGGCCATCGGTTTGCAGATGGGCCGCAAGATTCCCATTCCAGGCCATGACCTGTCGGGGGTGTATCAGGCCATGGATTTTCTGCGTCAGGTGTGGCGCGGCAACCGGCCCGTGATTGGTGAGCGCGTGGTGGTGCTGGGGGGCGGTCTGGTGGGTGTGGACGCCTCGCAAACCAGTTGGCGCATCGGGGCCAAAGAGGTCCACATGTGCATGATCGAGTCATTTGCCGACATGCCCGCCCGCCGAAGCTGGCAGGGGCGCGAAGAGTTTGAGGAAGTCATCGAAGAAGGTGTTCACATTCACCCGGAATACGGCCCCCAGCGGGTAATCGGCGAAAACGGCCGCGTGAAGGCGGTGGAGTTTCACCGCTGCGTGTCCATCCTTGACGAGCAGAAACGCTTCAACCCCAAATACGATGTCAACGACAAACTGGTGATTGAATGCGACAACGTGATCTTCGCCGTGGGTCAGGCGGCGGATTTCAGCTTTCTCAGCGCCGACAGCGGCATTGAGGCCCAGCGGGGCCTGCTCAAGGCCGACAGCAAGACCTTTGTGGTGAAAGACAAAATTTTCGCCGGTGGCGATGTGGCCCTGGGGCCGCGCATTTTCATTGACGCCGCCATGAGCGGCCACGCCGCCGCCCGCGCCATCGACGCGATGATCCGCAGCGTGCGCAAACAAAAGGTGTTTCACCTGGAAGTGGAAGTGCTGCCCACCGACACCTACGAAATGCACGAGGATTATGAAAAGGCCGACCGCTTCACGCCCCACGCCGAAGACCTCTCGCGGCGCGACCTGAGCAAGGCCATCGAACACATCTACACCGAAGACGAAGCCGTGGCCCAGGCCAAGCGCTGTCTCTATTGCCACACCTTCCCGGTGTTTGAAGGCGGGTTGTGTGTGGAGTGCGGCATGTGTACGGAAGTGTGCCCCACCTATTGCCTCAAGTTCTGCCCCCCCGAAGACCTGGATATTCCCGATGACATGCGGGCGGCGATTCTGGAGCACATCGATTACACCGGCGAAACCGACATGGCCGTGATGCTCAAGGATGAAGAAAAATGCATCCGTTGCGGCCTGTGCGCCATCACCTGCCCCACCGATGCTTTCAAGATGGAAAAAATGCACTTTGAAGAACGGGAAGTGGAAGTGGCTGTGGCCGCTGGCACTCCCCTGCACATGCTGATTGACTGACCCAGGAGGTTTCATGAAATGAGTTCATCCGCACCCACCACGTCACGCCGCAGTTTTCTGGGGCTTATTGGCGGCCTGATTGCGGTGCCCACCTTTGGTTTTCAGGCGGTGGGCACGTTTTTGCGCAGCATGTGGCCCAACGTGCTCTACGAACCCCCCAAGTCCTTCAAAATCGGCCCGGCCAAGAACTTCACCAACGGCGTGACGATGATTCCCGACAAACGCCTGTTTGTCATCAACAACAACGGTCATTTTCACGTCATCAGCGCCATTTGCGAACACCTGGGCTGCACCGTGAACAAGGTGGACACGCCGCCCAAAAAAATGAAAACAGAGTTTCGGGGCAAGGCCATGGAGTTTGACCAGACCTACGAGTTCCACTGCGCCTGCCACGGCAGCAAATATCGCGGCGACGGCACCAACTATGCCGGCCCCACGCCCCGCCCCCTCAAGTGGTTTGAACTGGAAGTGGCCCCCGATGGTGAAATGGTGGTCAACAGCTCCACGGACCTGACCCACGACTACGGCTTTTCTCCCCAGGCCAGCTGACCTGAACGACTTTCCAATCCCAACACGGAGCTGACATGAAACGCAACCCCAAGGATCTTCTATACGGTATTTGGCGCGAAACGGTGTGGGCCTTTGCCCCCAACAGCCGCCTGGAGGCGGGCCGCGCCATTGTGCAGAACTTTCTCTTGCACTGGTTCCCGGCCAAGACAGCCAAGGTGTCCATGTCCTGGGGCTACAGCCTGTGGCTGGGGGCCATCACCACCATCCTGTTCGGCATCCTCACCGTCACGGGCATTTACCTCATCGCGCTTTACATTCCCAGCGTCGAGCGGGCCTATTGGACGGTGAAAGACCTGGATTATCTGGTGAGCTACGGCTGGCTGCTGCGCGGGGTGCATCGCTGGAGCGCCCACCTGATGGTGGCCTGTTCGTTGCTGCACATGGCCCGCGTGTTTTTCACCGGCGCTTACAAATCAGGCTCCAACCGGGGCAGCCGCAGGCCGCTCAACTGGATCGTAGGCATCGTGCTCATGCTCTGCACCATCCTGCTTTCCTTCACCGGTTATCTGCTGCCGTGGGATCAGCTGGCCCTGTGGGCCGTGTCAGTGGGGGCGGGCATTGCGCGGGCCACGCCTTTTGTCAGTGACTTTGCCATGATGGTGTTTGCGGGGGGCACGTTCATTGACCAGAACACCCTCATCCGTTTTTACTGGCTGCACATCGCCATCCTGCCCACGGTGGTCATCCTCTTTCTGTCGTGGCACATGTGGCGGATTCGCAAAGACGGCGGCATGGCGGCGGTGGAACAGCTCCGCCTGCAGCGCAAGAAACAGAAAATCCTGGCCCCTGTGGGCAAGACCTACACGCTGATGGGCTTCGCCCGCAACACCAGCGGCACGGTGTTCTCCAGCACCGTGGCCGAAGAAAAAGAAACGGTCTACAGCACGCCCTATCTCACCCGCCGCATTTTCATCGTCACCTGTCTCACCACGGCGGTGGTGGTGCTGATGGCCACCTTTTTGCCCTCTCCGCTGGAAGAAGAAGCCACCCTGGCCTGGACCCCCAACCCCTCCAAGGCCCCGTGGTATTTTTTGTGGCTGCAAGAGCTTGTGGCCCAGCCCTGGCTCACCATTCCAATGCCCGGTTTTGTGCAGAAGCTGATTGGCCTGGACAACATTCAGGCTGGTTTCATCGGCGGCCAGTTGATTCCGGGCCTGCTGGTGGGTGGGCTGGCGCTGTGGCCTTTCATTGACCGCAGCCCCGCCGAGGCCACCGGCGTGTGGTTCCACAAAAGCCGCCGGGGTCAGAACATCGGCTTTGGCCTGATGCTGCTGGGTATCATCCTGCTGATTCTGTTCGTGTCCTACATCCGTGGCCCCTACTGGGGCATTTACTGGCACGGCTGGCCCAAAATGCCTCACATGTATTAAGCCTCCGCCTCACGACCCGAAGGGAAGGAACAGGAAACCCAAACCATGACGACGACTTACAAAGACGACTGGCGTAAAGATCCAAACAAAGACGGCCTGCTGCTGCTGATCACAGGGGTGATCCTGCTGGTGGTGACCGGCTTGGTGATGAAGCGGGAGAGCAACCCGGAGTGGGCGGTGCATCAGAAGAAATTCGCTCAGATGGTAGAAAAACAGATGGGCAAAGAGGATGCGCTGAAAACCCCCGGTGGGCGGCTTTCCATGTCCCCCCTGGGCGCGCTGGGCATTTCCAACCTGCCTTTTGGCAGCGTGCAGCAGATATGGCTGCCCCAGCTCAAAACCACCGACCGCTGCACCACCTGCCACCTGGGCATGACCTATGGCGATAAGTTTGCCAAAGACAAACTGGGCAAGGGCAACGCGCTTTTCCAGAGCCACCCCAACCCCATCATCGGCGAGGCCAAAGACAAAAGCGGCAACCCGGTGCTGGACGGGGAAGGCAATCCCAAACCCGCCGGACTCATGGACGTACACAAAATCGAAGACTACGGCTGCACCACCTGCCACATGGGCCAGGGCGTGGCCACCAACAAACGTGACGCCCACGTGGAAGAAGACGAACATGGCCACAAACCCCGCTGGCTGTTCCCCGTCATGACCGCCGAACTGGCCAAGGAATATGGCTTCAGCAAGCCCGAAACCCTGCCCATGACGGAAATCCAGTGCAACGGCTGCCACCGCCGGGATGTTGAAACCAAAGGCATGCCCAACATCAACAAGGCCAAGGAAATGGTGTGGGGTCGCAAACAGCCCTGTCTGAATTGCCACATCATTGATGGCGTGGGCGGCGTGCTGGGGCCGGAACTGACCTGGGAAGGCGACAAGAGCCACGAGGCGTTTGACACCGGCAGCGACAAACCCTTTGTGGTGGAAAGTAACCCCAAGGAGAAAGCTCGCCTGATGAAGGAACAGCGCGACCGCCGCGCCCTGTTCACCAAGGGCGACCTGCCCGTGAGTGTGTTCTCGTGGCATCTGCTGCACTTCGAGAACCCGCCCGCCATGTCCAAAGGCTCGGCCATGCCCAAGCTGGTGCTGACAGGCGATGAACGCCGGGCGCTGGCAATGTATGTGATGAGCCTGCGCAAAAAGAGCCTGCCCATCCATTACATGCCCAAAGCCAATGGCGATTTGGCCAACTTCACACTGGGCGGGGCACAGCCTGCCGCTGAAAGCACTGAGGCAGCGGTGCCCGCCGAAGAAGTTGCGGCAGATCCCGTGGCCGCCGGTGAGGCGCTCTTTAACGGCAAGGGTTGCATGGCTTGCCACCAACTCACGGACGTGAAAGGTGTTGGCCCCGGCTTGAAGGGCGTCACCACGCGGCGCACCGAAGACTGGATCAAAAAATGGCTCAAAGACACCGTGGGCATGCTGGCCACCGACGAAACCGCCAAGGCGCTGCTGGCAGAGTTCAACAACATGCCCATGCCGCCCCAAACCCTCACCGACGCGGAGATTGACCAGCTCATCGCGTTTTTCAAAGAGAAAGCGAAATAAGAGGAAAGCCACCCATGGCGAACTTTTCGCCGCAAGGGCGGTTTTTTAAAATGATATTTCTGGGAGCGGCCCTTTGCGGGGCCGCTTCTTTTTCGGGCTGCAAACAGACGGCGGGTCTGCCCCCCGGCCCTGAGCCTGACCTCAATCGCAAGCCGGTGGAGCCGCTGCATCTGGTGCAGGAATCGCCGGTGATGTCCCCCGGCGGCGACACGCCCCCGTCGGCCAAAAAAGATGGTGGTGCTCCACCTGCTTCAACCCTTCCCGAAAATCTGGACCAATGGAAAGCCCCGGCGCTTTCGGCAAAATCCGCCGCTGAAACCAGCGCGGTGTATGGCGAAAAATGCGCCCCCTGCCACGGCGAAAAAGGAAAGGGCGACGGCCCCATGGTGGACCGCCTGCCCGAAGGTGCGCCAGACCTGACTCGCAAGACCACCCAGGCCCTTTCAGACGGCGTGCTGCTGAAAGTGATCACCGAAGGCCGTTTGAACACCGGCAAGATGATGCCGGGCTTCGCCTCGCTGGACACGCCCACCCGCCAGCGTCTGGTGCGTTATTTGCGCCAGCTTGGCCAGCCGGGGGCAGAAAAAAAACCAGACGGGCGGTAGCGTTCCTTCAACCTCAGTGCAGTTGGCCGCGAGGATTGTCCCCACGCTCGCCAAGAGTGTGGCGTTATTTTCGATTGCAGGGGACGGTTGGTTACCCCCTCTCCCCTTTATGGGGAGAGGAAGCCCCGAAGGGGCAGGTGAGGGGTTATTC
>CAYJOG010000068.1:0-9651 GCA_964371695.1 uncultured bacterium | reverse complement strand
GGTTTCTTCTTTTCGGGCCTGGCTGGGTTGTGCGCGGGTGGGGCTTTCGGCGTCGAACATTTCCTGCATGTAACTTTCCATGCTCAGGGCCGACATCATGCGCCGCAGCCAGTCGCCCTCTGGTGTGGGTTTTTTGGCCTCGATGGCTTCTTTGTGTTTCAGGGCTTCGAGATAGATGGCGTTGGCCAGCCGTGCGGGGTCGTGGCGCACACGGTCCTGTTCCAGCATCAGGTCGGCATAAAGCGTGCGCACCCCCAGGGCCTTCACCTGTTCGTGATCGGGCCGCACGGGAAACTGCCCTTCTTCGCGGTAGCGTTTTTCCAGCCGGCGGGGAATGGCGTCGTTGCACAGATACAGGTCCGGCGCGTGGCCCATGTATTCCATGACCACCTTCAGGTGGTCTGAGGCCTGAAAGCCGTGGGTTTCTCCGGGCTGGGTCATGATGTTGCCCACATAAAGCGTGAGGGCCTGTGTGCGGGTGACGGCGTCGCAGATGTCTGGCACCAGCAGGTTGGGAATCACGCTGGTATAAAGCGACCCTGGCCCCAGCACCACCACGTCGGCTTCCAATATGGCGCTGACAGCGGCGGGTGTGGCGAGGGGGGTTTCGGGCGTGAGGAACACCTTGCGGATGGTTTTGCCCAGTTGCCCCAGGGAGCTTTCTCCGAGCGCTGTGGAACCATCTTCAAAAATGGCTCCCAACTGGGTTTCCCGCAGTGTGGCGGGAATCACCTTGCCCACAATGGCCAGGGCGCGGCTGAGCGCGTAGACGGCGTTTTCGAAATTGCCGGTTTTTTCGGTGAGGGCCGCCAGCATGAGGTTGCCCAGGCTGTGGCCCGCCAGGCCTTCTCCCTCGGCGAAACGGTGCTGGAGCAGGTCGGTCATCTGGGCTTCGTCGTCGGCCAGGGCCGCGAGGCAATTGCGGATGTCGCCGGGCGGCAACATGCCCAGTTCCTTGCGCAGACGCCCGCTGCTGCCGCCGTCGTCAAACACGCTCACGATGGCGGTGAGGTTGGTGGTGTAGTGCTTGAGTCCCCGCAAGAGCGAATGCAGGCCCGTGCCCCCGCCAATCACCACGATTTTCAGTTGGCGCTTGAGGTATTGGTGGCGGTAGATGAAATCCACCAGACGGGCGCGGTCTCCATGGCTCAGAAACGGCGAGAGCAGCGCCAGCGACAGGTGACGGATGCCCAGCAGAATCACGCCCATCCCCGCCACCATGGCCCCGATGCCCACCATGCCCTGGGGCACCACGGCGCGGATGGCCTCATAAACCCGCACGTACATTTTCAGGCCGCTCACCATGGCCAGACCAAAACCAAACAGCATCACACCCGCAATGATCAGCAAAAACCAGCGCTTCACCCCCATGCCCGGATAAAACCATTTCACCGAGCGCATCACCTCGCGCATGGCCGGCTCGCGGCCTTCTGGCTGAGGGGCAGGGCGAATACCGTTTTGTGAGCGATGGCCCATGAGAAAAGGCGGCGGAAGGCGGCAAACCGGCTTCTGGCCGCGGATGTTAAGGATTCATTTTACTGGAACTCACCTCAAAAGTCCGTCCTGGACTTTTGACACCGATTCCAATTCCTGGTAGCGGTTCATTCGACTCAAAAGGAGTCGCAGAGATGTCCCCATCGCTGCTGTCATAGTGCGGTGGGGACACCACACCTACTCCTCATTTAAACAAATGAACCAGTCACGGGAATTGGAACCGGTGTCAAAGCATGCCTGGCATTTTTGATTACCATGGCCTTCATGATTTCTCCCATCCATCGCCCGCTGTGGGCCGAGATTTCGGCGGTGCGGTTTGTGGAGAACCTGAAGGAGATCCGCCGCCGCATCAGTCCGCGCACGTTTTACGCCGTGATGAAGGCCGACGCCTATGGCCACGGGGCCGAGGCCCTGGCCCCGCTCACGCAGGGCATCGCCGACGCCGTGGCGGTGGCCAGCGTGGAGGAAGCCCTGCGGTTGCGCGGCGCTGGTTTTGAGGGCCGTCTGCTGGTGCTGGGTTACACCCCTCCGGCGGCGCTGCCAGAGATTCTCTCGGCCTGTCTGGAAATCACGCTGCTGCACCTGCAAGACGCCCGCGCCTTTGGCGAGGCCGCCGCCCGGCAAGGCCACACCCTGCCGGTACACGTGAAAATCGACACCGGCATGTCGCGCCTGGGGGTGCCCTGGCGGGGAGAAGAGATTTTTCTGGAGGCGGTGCTGGCCCAGAAGGGGCTGAAAGTGATGGCGGCTTTCAGTCATCTGGCGGCCAGCGATGACCCGGCGCTCGAAAAATTCACCCGCCAGCAGACCCAGCGCCTGATGGCGCTGCGCAAACACCCCAGCTTCCATCACCTGCCCCTGCACCTGGCCAACAGCGGGGCGGTGCTGAACGCGCCCGGCAGTTGGCTGGACGGCGTGCGGCCCGGCATTTTGTGTTATGGCCTGTGCCCCACCGGCACGGGGCCGTCACCAGAGGGCTTCGCGCCGGTCATGCGGCTTTTGAGCCGGGTGGTGGAGCTGCGCACGCTGCAAAAGGGCGACACCGTGAGTTATGCCCGCACTTTCACCGCCAAAGGCCCCCGGCGCATCGCCACGCTGCCGGTGGGTTATGCCGATGGCATTCTGCGCAGCTTCAGCGGCCGGGGCGAAGTGCTGGTGGGGGGCCAGCGCGCCCCCATGGTGGGGCGGGTGTGCATGGATTTTTTGATGGTGGACGTGACGGGTGTACAGGGAGGCGTGATGATTGGCCAGGAGGTGGTGCTGTTCGGCGAACAGGAAGGCCAGTCATTGGGCGCGGGCGAGGCGGCCCAAAAGGCGGGCACCATCAACTACGAATTGGTGAGCCTGATTGGCAAGCGTGTGCCCAGGGTGTTGATACAGTCGTAGGGGTTGCCCCCGTCCGTGTTCACCTGCTCTTGAGCAGCACGGGCAGTAGGTCAAACGCGCCTTCGGCCAGTGAGGGGCTGTAATAGCAGTTCAGCACACAGTCGTGGCAGCGGCCTGTTTTTTGCCGGGCAGCGGCGGCCTGGGGGCTGTGCCAGATTTCCTCGGCGTTTTGTTGTGTCAGGTCGCCAATCACGCCGATGGCCTCGGTGCAGAATCCCACCCGCAGTTTTTCATCCACGTTGAACTGATAGGCCCCCACCAGACATTGGCCCCGCCGCTGGCCGGTGCTCACAAAGTGGTGAATTTCCTTGAGGTGCCGCGCCGTGTTGAGCCAATAACCTTTTCGCCGCCTGGCCCTGAGCCATTGGGGCATCAGCCCGGCGAGTTGCTGGCGGGCGGCGTCGTCCGGCGCAAAATCCTGCCCCACTTCCTGCTGGTGATAGGCCAGGTTTTCGCTGGTGTAGGGCATGACGTTGAACCACACCCGGCGGCTGGCGCACCAGTCGTGCAGGGCCAGCACGTCGGGCAGGTTGTGCCGCAGCAGCACCATGTTCACCCGCAGTTCCAGGCACGGATGGGTGCTGCGGGCAGCCAGCATGTTTTCCACTCCTTCCATGGCGCGCCGGAAAACCCCCTCGCCGCGCACGGCGTCGTGGGCCTGTTCCATGCCGTCCAGCGAAATGCTCACCCGCTGCACGCCGGTCTTCAGCAGGTCCGCCACCAGCGGGCCCCGCAGTGTGGTGCCGTTGGTGGTGAAGCCGACGATCCATCCGGCGCTGATGGCGTGGCCCAGATAACGGGGAAAGTCGCGCACCAGCGTGGGCTCGCCGCCGGTGAGGGTGAGCTCCCGCGCCCCCAGCCGCCAGGTCTCATCCAGCACGCGGGCGTAGTCTTCAAAACTCACCGGCGGGCCGTCTCCGTAATAACCACAGTGGCGGCAGGTGAGGTTGCAGCGGGGGCCGAGATAAAACGCCACCGAGGTGGGGCGCAGCAGCGCCCGGCCGGTGGCCACCGATACCCGCAACAGGGGGCGGGCGGCGGCATAAACCACCGCTTGGCGCAACCGCCCCGGCCAAGTGCTGGCAAGCTCCGGCACGCTGTGGATTATAGGGGGGGTAGTGAAATCCTTGGGTTTATGGGCTGTTTTTATTTCGATCTCTGGGTTATGAGTGCTAGGCTAACCTTGTTATGCAAAAACTTGCAACGCCCATCCTGGATGTCCACAAGGAGCCATCGGTGACTGCTTCGGCAGAAGAACTGGCTTTGGTTGACGCAGGGCTGGCAGATATCCGTTCGGGACGGGTAAGCGATTTGGAGACTGTCCTGAAAGAAATTCGTCAAAAGCACGGTTTGCCCGAAGTTGATGCAGCGGAAGTTTAGGATTTCCGCCGCTGCGGCGGAAGATCTGAGTCGGATTGTGTTATGTGTTCAGGGTCAAAGTCTACAAGGCGCAGCCTTGGTGACACACCGCGTTGCACGCACCATGGAGTTGTTGCAGCAATTTCCCCATGCGGGAATTGCTTATGCCCAGCGGCCCACCGTGCGCAAAATTCCAGTTCTGCGGACAAGGCTGGACTTGGTTTACGAAGTTACGGATGAGGCCATCACCATCGTCCGCATTTTTCATCAGGCCCAGAGCAGGCCACCGGTATAGGGGCTTTTCGTCAGGCCAACTTCGCCTTCACCCGCGCCAGCACCAACTGATGCAGTTCCTCCACCGGTTGGGCCGCCTTGAGCACCAGAAAACGCTCTGGCTCCTGCTTGGCCAGGGTGAGAAATCGCTGGCGCACGCGGCGGAAATAGGTCTCGCCCCGGCGCTCGATTTTGTCCTGCGTGCGGTGCGCCAGGCGCTGGAAGGCCGCCTGGGGAGGCATGTCCAGCAGCACCACCAGATTGGGTCTGACGCCGCCAATCATCTCCCACGAAAAATCCACCCAATGGGGCGACAGGGCCTTGCCGCCGGGTTCCTGATAGGCCAGCGTGCTGTAATGGTAACGGTCGCTCAGCACCACGCCGCCTTGCGCGAGCGCAGGCAGAATGACCTTGCGCAGGTGGGCCTGACGGTCCAGCAAAAACATGAGGAACTCTTCGGCGGGGCTGGGGTGTTCGGTGTCGTCGTGCAGCAGCACCTGTCGCAAGCGTCGCCCCAGCGCCGTGCCCCCCGGCTCGCGGGTGGCGGTCACCGCGAGGCCATGGCGGCGCAGGGCCGTGGCCAGCAGCTTGAGTTGCGTGCTTTTTCCGCAGCCCTCCAGGCCCTCGAAGGCCACAAAAAATCCTGATGATTTCTTTTTTGCCACGGCCGTATTATCAGGGTGATTCACAGCGCCCGGTGGCCGATGTCGCGGCGGAAGGTTTTGCCCTCGAAATCGATCTGTTCGATGCGGGCGTAACATTTTTCCAGCGCCTCGCGCAGGGTGGGGCCGCTGGCGGTCACGTTCAGCACGCGCCCGCCGCTGGTGCGCACTTCGCCGCCCTGTTTTTGGGTGCCCGCGTGAAACACCGTGACGCCCGCCGCCTGCTGAGCCAGCCCCGTGATGACCTTGCCCTTGGCGTAGTCCCCCGGATAACCGGCGCTGGCCAGCACCACCGTGGCGGTGGGGCTGAGGTCGAAGTCCACTTTTATTTCACCCAGTCGGCCCTGCGCCATGGCCATGGCGATGTCATACAGACTGGTGCGCAGCATGGGCAGAATCACCTGTGTTTCCGGGTCTCCAAACCGCACGTTGTATTCGATGACCAACGGCTCGCCCGCCACCACCATCAGGCCCAGATACAACACGCCGTCATAAAACACACCCCGTTGTTTCAGCCCCGCCAGCGTGGGCCGCAATATTTTTTCTTCGGCTTTTTTCAGCACATCGGGCGTGGCCACGGGGGCGGGGGCATAGGCCCCCATGCCGCCGGTGTTGGGGCCGGTGTCGCCCTCGCCCAGGCGTTTGTGATCCTGGCTGGCGGGCATCATCACATAGTCCCCGCCGCTTACGAACACCAGCACGGTGGTTTCTTCCCCGTCCAGAAACTGCTCGATGAGCACCTTCTCACCTGCTTTGCCCATGGCTCCCGATTGCAGGAAATCTTTCAGCACCTCACGGGCCTGGGCTTTGTTCTGGCACACCACCACACCCTTGCCCGCTGCCAGACCAGCGGCCTTGATCACCACCGGCGCGTCTTCGCCCCCTTCAAAACTTTCCAGTTCCTTCAGCGCCGTGTCCAGGTCCGTCACGGTCACCGCCCTGCCGGTGGGAATGTCGAACTCCTGCATGAAGTTTTTGGAAAACGCCTTGTCCGCCTCCAGCATGGCCCCGCCCTGCACCGGGCCGACACAGGTCACACCCCGCTGGCGCAGGCCATCGGCCAGACCTTCGGCCAGGGGAGCCTCCGGGCCTATCCACACCAGGTCCACACTTTCGCGCTGCACCAGTTCGGCCACGGTGTCGGGCGTGAGGGGCACGGACACGTTTTCGGCGTCTGTTGCCGTGCCGCCGTTGCCCGGACTCACCAGCACGCGCCCCACCTGGGGGTCTTTTTTGAAGCTCAGCGCCAGGGCGTGTTCCCGCCCGCCGCCGCCAATCACTAACACCGTTTTTGGGCCAGACATGGGGGCCTCCTGCTGCAATTTTCCGAGCGCCCATTTTGTCGCAGGCGGGCAACAAAGTCAGAACAGTTTTTGGGGATTTAAGATGGGGGGGTGCCCCGGCGGTTTTGGCTTTTTTTTCTGATGCTTTTGATGTCCGGCCAAGGCCACGCCGCGCCCAAAAAAACGCCGCCCCTGTTTGGCCCGCTGCCCGCCCCCTGCGCTGTGGAGACCCAGGGCTGGTTGCTGAGTGAAAAAAACACTTGGGTGATGCTGCGGCTGGGGCCGCCGCCGGTGCTGCGGGTGATGCTCACACCTCAAAGCACTGCGCCGGCCTATGACCACACGGCGCGTTTTGATGTGCGTTATGTGGGGGCGCAGGTGAGCGGCCAGTCAGAGCGTTGCCTGAAACAACTGGTGGGGCACATTCGCCGTGAAGAAAAAAAGCTCGCAGCCATGCCCCTGCACCGGGCGCTTTTGCCCCTGCTGGGTGCGCGGCAAAACGCCCTGGTGTCCGTGCCCGAAGGCCCCGGCAATCCGCTGGCGGGCAAAGGGGAGCAAAGGCCGTCCCAAACTTTTTCGCCCTTTTGGCAAGGCTGGGCCAAAACCGCCAGTGGCTTGGCGCTGCTGGGGGCGCTGGGGCTGGGCTTTTGGCTGGTGGGGGTGTCTGTGCCACTTTTTGCGGGCCGCGTGTGGGTGTTGGGGTTGTTGACGCTGGTGGGGGCTTTGCTGGGGGGGCTGGCCGCTTTTGCCCCCATGAGTTTTCACGAGTTGCCCCGCACGCTGCCAGGCAATGGTGACTTCCCGTTTTTTGCCCAGGGGTTGCTGGCGCAGCTTTTGGCCCATGTGCTGGAAGGGTTGGGACAACCCCGCGCCCTCGTGCTGTTGTTGCTGCGGATGTTTGAGAGCGCCCTGTCGACCCTGCTGCTGGCGGTGGCTGCCCGGCGAATGTTCCCTGAAAAAAGCCCCGCCCTGGCGTTTGCCGCCGTGCTGGCGTTGTGGTGTACGCCACTCTGGCAGCGCCACATGGCCAGTGTGGACGGCGGCCTGCTGTTGAGCCTGCTGTTGCTGTTTTGGGTCATGGCGGTGGTCCCGCTTTCTGGAGAAATTTTCAGGCCCCGGCGCTCGGCGCTGCTGGTGACCTTCAGCAGTCTGGCCATGGCTTATACACGGCCAGAGGGACTGGTGTTTCTGGTTTTGGGTGTGGGGGTGCTGCTGGTGTGGGGCTGGCGGAGAAAAATCCGGCTGCCGTTGCTGGTGGCTTGTCTGGTGGTGCTGGTGGTGGGGCTGATTCCTTTCTGGCCCCAGTGGTGGTTGCTGCAACAGGCGGCCCCCCATGGCGTCACGGCGTTGGGGCACTGGTCAGGAAAATCCCAAGGCACATTGCGGGAAGTTTTTTTGTCGGCCCCCGGTGTGTTTTTGCCGCCGCTGCACGCATGGACACCGGCGCTGCCGCTGGCGCTTTTGGCGCTGAGAAAAGAAAAGGCGCAGGGGGTTGTCCTGTGGGGCGGTCTGCTGGCTTTGGCTGTTGCCGTGGCGTGGCTCAGCCCTGCGCCGGAAAATCCGGTGTGGGGCAACGGGCGTTATCTGGCCGCGGCCATGCCCCTGGTGTGCCTGCTGGTGGTGTCGGGTCTCTCACAGGTGTTTTCGCAAAAGGCGACAGTTTTTCTGGTGGTGCTGGGGGGCCTGCTGCAACTGCCCATGGCCTGGGTGCCCATGCGTTATGACAGCTTGCAAAAAGAAGTCGCGTTTTTTGAAAAAACTGCCCGGCGGCTGCCCCGCGCCGCGGTGATCCTCACGCCCGACCACACCCCTGCCGAAAAACGCCGCAGCAATTATCAGGAACATCTGGCGGCCCTATTGTGGTGGCAGGGCAGGGGACAGACCGTGTTCTCGCTGCACAAGCTTCAGGTGATGGGCGTCAAAAATCCGGGGCAGGAGCTGTTCGGCTCGCGCCCTGTTTATGTCTATGAAGGGTTCCTGCGCCCGCCAGGACAGCGCCGCTGGCTGAGGCAGCATTTTGAACTTTCGCCCGTGGCAGACCGGAAAATCGCTCTCACACCGGGGCCTGCGATGAAGCTGGCGAAACACAAGGCTCCCGCCCCGTGGCGTCTGGTGATGTACCGGGTGCGGTCAAGACAATAAGTGGCCGAAAAAGGGGGCCAAACAGTTCATTTCTTCTTCAAATGAAATATCCGCCTCTTCAAGCTCACGACCATGAACCAAAGGGTTTCGGTGGTTGTCGTACAGAAGAACGATTTTTTCAGCATCTTTCACCGGCAGAACCTGTTCAGCCCCCAGCCAATCCACAAGGCCCTTGAAACCCCATGCCCCGCCCTTCTGCAATGGTTCCTGCATAAGCGTTTGATAAATATCCTCGCTCTTTTGCCGCACTTTCCACACCACAATGGCCTCTACCTGTGCGAACAAAAGCAGGAAAAACGCCCGGTCAAGCGTTGCCACCACTTCTGTAAGTTCCTCTCCCTCAAGCCGCAAACCCAACGCCGAAGCGAGTTTTCCGTAATGCGCTCCCAACAGCTTCAGCCGGGTTTTGATCACCGCAGCATTAACCATTGAAGTCAATTTCAAACAATCTTTTCAACACCGCTTCGGACCAGGGTGTGCCTTCAGGGTCACCAGGGTGAAACAACACCCATTTCGGTGGGGTTCCTTTTTTCAGGGAAGCCACATCACAAAGGAAAAACAGGTTTCCATTGGCGTTGACGGTTATTTTTCCTGCGAGATTCAGCAAGTTCAGGTGGCTTGGCACAAAGGCCACCCGCACTTGGCCTTTTTCCAAAAAAAAGGTCACGGTGGGCAGGCCGCTTTTTTCCAGAACACCGTCCACCGGTTCATGGCCAAGCTGTCTGCCCCACCCGCGCAGTTCTTCCAGCAGGGATTCCAGACGCGCCCGACGGAGGGATGAGTCCACAGGCCCTTCATAGTCTGTCTTTTCCTGTGTCTGCACCAAGGCCATGAGCTGATTTTATGGTCAAAATGGCATAAAACCAAGACATTGTTTTGAGCAAAGGTGGCCCAGCAGGTGGGCCATGCCGCATAACGGCATTTTTCAAGGCCGGGATAAACCAGGTGGGGGACTTCGGATACTAAAGGGTGTTGATAAACACCCTGAAAAATCCACGAGTTTGCGAGGGTTCTTTCCAGATGCCCATTGGGGCATCTGGCCGAGCAAAGGC
>CAYJOG010000067.1:0-9693 GCA_964371695.1 uncultured bacterium | reverse complement strand
CCGCAGATCAGCGTCATCATGGGCCCCTGCGCGGGCGGCGCGGTCTACTCCCCCGCCCTGACTGACTTCGTCTTCATGGTGGACAAAACCAGCCACATGTTCATCACCGGCCCCGAAGTGATCAAAACCGTGACCAACGAAGAAGTCACCTTTGAGGCCCTGGGCGGCGGCATGGTACACAACCAGAAAAGCGGTGTGGCTCACTTTCTGGCCAAAGACGAAATCCACTGCATGGAGATGGTGAAAAAGCTGCTCACCTACCTGCCCTCCAACAACGTGGATGACCCGCCTGTCTATCCCTGCAAAGACCCTGCCGACCGGGCCGACATTGAACTGGACACCCTGGTGCCCGAAGACGCCAACAAACCCTATGACATGAAAGAAGTCATTGGCCGCGTGGTGGACACGGGCAGCTTTTTTGAGGTCCACCAGTA
Source organism: uncultured bacterium (assembly GCA_964371695.1). Lineage (GTDB taxonomy): Bacteria > CAYJOG01 > CAYJOG01 > CAYJOG01 > CAYJOG01 > CAYJOG01. Next base: position 9,259 of record CAYJOG010000067.1, on the reverse strand, counting down.
TTACGCCCAGAACATCGTGGTGGGTTTCGCCCGCCTGAACGGCCGCACGGTGGGCGTGGTGGGCAACCAGCCACGCATTCTGGCGGGCGTGCTGGACATCAACAGCGCCATCAAGGGCGCACGGTTTGTGCGTTTCTGCGACGCCTTCAACATTCCGCTCATCACGTTTGTGGACGTGCCCGGCTTTTTGCCCGGCACCTCGCAGGAACACGGCGGCATCATCAACCACGGTGCGAAACTGCTTTTTGCCTACGCCGAGGCCACCGTGCCCAAACTCACCGTCATCACCCGCAAGGCCTATGGCGGCGCGTATGTGGTGATGTGCTCACGTCACATCCGCAGCGATTTCAACGTGTCCTGGCCCGGCGCGGAACTGGCCGTGATGGGGGCGAGCGGCGCGGTGAGCATCATCTTCCGCAAGGAAATCGCCACCGCCGAAGACCCTGAAGCCAAACGCAAGGAACTCGTGGACAGTTATTCCGAAAAGTTCCAGAACCCCTACGAGGCCGCCCGCAAGGGGTTCATCGACGCCGTGATCCTGCCCCACGAAACACGGCCCCGGCTCATCGCCGCGCTGGAACTGCTCAAAACAAAACACGACACCATGCCCGCCAAAAAACACAACAATCTGCCGCTCTGACAGGCCCCGCCCATGCACACCATTTTCATCGCCAACCGTGGAGAAATCGCCTTTCGGGTCATCCGTTCCTGCAAGGAGCTGGGTATCCGCTCGGTGGTGGGTTACACCGAGCAGGACAAAGGCGGCCTGTGGCTGCGGCAGGCGGACCTGTGCGTGCCGCTGGCGGGGGGCACCCATGCCAACCCCTATCTGGACGCCGATCTGCTGGTGCGCGTGGCCAAAGCCCACGACTCAAGCGCCGTGCATCCGGGTTATGGATTTCTCAGCGAAAACGCCGGTTTTGCTCAGATGGTGCGCGAGGCGGGCATGGCCTTCATCGGCCCCAAAACCCGCACCATCGCCAGCCTGGGAGACAAGGTTTACGCCAAAAAAGTGGCCACCGACGCCGGTGTGCCCACCACCACCGCCACCGGCGTCATCAGTGATCTGAAGCAGGTGCATGATCTCGTGACCCAGGTGGGTCTGCCGGTGCTGCTCAAAGCCAGCCAGGGCGGCGGCGGACGCGGCATGAGGATTGTGGAAAACCTGGACGACCTGGAACGGCTTTATGAATCGGCCCGCGACGAGTCCATCAAGGCCTTTGGCAGCAGCGACATTTTCGCCGAAACCTACATCCGCAACCCCCGCCACATCGAGTTTCAGGTCATCGCCGACCAACACGGCCACATCGTGCACCTGGGCGAGCGCGAGTGCTCCATTCAGCGGCGGCATCAGAAACTTTTTGAAGAAGCCCCCAGCGTGGCCCTCTCGCCAGAGCTGCGCGCCCGCATGGGCGCAGACGCCGTGAAGGTGATGGCGGCGCTGGACTATGAAAACGCGGGCACGGTGGAGTTCCTGCTGGATGACCAGGGGCGGCATTACTTCATGGAGGTCAACGCCCGCCTGCAGGTGGAGCACCCGGTCACCGAAATGATCAGTGGCGTGGACCTGGTGCGCACGCAGATTGAAGTGGTCACGGGCAAACCCCTGCCCTTTGCGCAAGAGGACATTCACCTCAACGGCTGGGCCTTTGAGTGCCGCATCAACTGCGAAGACCCCACCCGTGGTTTTGTGCCCGCCATGGGCAAGGTCACCCACCTGCACCTGCCCGACGGCCCCGGCGTGCGGTGCGACACCGCCCTTTACGCCGGTTATGACATTCCCCTGAACTACGACAGCATGGTGGCCAAGCTGTGTGTGTGGGGCAACACCCGCGAGCAGGCCACCGACCGCATGCGTCGCGCCCTGGGCGAAATACGCATCGGCGGCGTGGCCACCACCATCGCCTTTCACAAACGCCTCATGGACGACGAGCGGTTCCAGAAGGGTCAGCTCAACACAGGTTTTCTGGACAATTTCACCTTCGCCCCCGACCGCAGCAAGGAACAACTCGCCGCCGTGATGGCCGCCCTGGCCCAGGAGCGCGGGCCTTTTCCAAAACCCGAACCCATCATCCGGCCCATTGGCTGGAAATGGAAAGGCCGCCTGGAAGTGAGGCCCTCATGAAATATCTGGTGAACGTGAGCGGCGCGGAATATGAAGTGGAGGTGCGCCACGACGGCCTGCGGGTGAACGGCGAGCCGGTGGACGTGCAGGTGCTGTCGCCCCATCTGGCGGTGATCAACGGCCACAACGTGTTTTATGACCTCATCGGAAAACGGCTGGTGAACATCGACAACGAGCTGTTCGACGTGAAGCTGAGCCGCGTGCTGCCCATCAAGCGGCCCAAGGGGGCCGAGGGCGAAGAAAGCCGCACGGTGGCGCGGGCCAACATGCCCGGCAAAATCCTGCGGGTGGCCGTGAAACCCGGCGACAAGGTGGAACCCCAGCAACTGCTCTATGTGCTCGAAGCCATGAAAATGGAAAACGAAGTGCTGAGCGAGGCGGGCGGCACAGTCAAGGAAGTCCACAAGAGCACCGGCGACACGGTGGAAACTGACGAGGCCATCATCACGATTGAAGCGGGCTGACCGGGCAAAGCCCCCCCGCAAGCCATTGCCAGCGCCGTCATACTTTTAACACACCCACTACACCTCACTTATAACAATTTTTTCTGGTTTTCTACGATTTAGCCCTAAAACCAGCGTGTTCGTTGGGAATTCACACAAAAACACACACAAGGCCAATTGGGCATGAATTGTTAAGGTTGGCAGCATTTTTGCTGAGACAATCGTTCATGCGCTACTTATTGCCTTTTCGTGCTGTCCTCAGCAGCTTTCTTCGCCTGTTCAGGACAAAAAAGACCTCTTTTTCGCCACCCCTTATCAAGATCAAGGCCGGGTCCCGTCCCCTGATTTTGATGCTGGTGGGCATAACGGGTCTTCTGGGGATGTCCACCGCCCAGGCCGCCACATTAAGTGGGGCGTGCAGCGGGGCCAACACCGTGAGGGGATATTCCGTTGACGGCGGCGGCACCACCTCGCTGGGCACCAACAACTGCGCCGGGGGCGTCTGGAGTCTGACTGTGGCGGCGGCCACGGTGGCCGTGGGTGACGTGTTGTCACTTTATTACGACGGCATGGCCACCGACGCGGTGATTGTCACTGTGGCCAACGGCGCAGACATCACCAACCTGGACTTCGCCGACAACGAGTTCCGCATCCGAGACGAGCGGGGCATCGGCATCACCAACGTGCAACTCGACGATGCCGACAACGTGAATGGCGCCGACGCAGACATCAACGTGACCATCTCCGACGCGGGCAACAACATCACCGCGTCAGGCATGCGCATCCGCGTGATGACCGGCCACATCTGGGACGTGGGAAACGGCGACACCGCCGCTTTCAGCAGCGACCTTTATGTAGACGGCACCCTGCGCCTGGGCAACAACAACGTGTTTACCATCGGCGGCGCCAACACGGTGCGTGTTTCGGGCACCCTGGAGATCAACAACGCGACAGCCAGCCTCGTCACCACCGCCGCCGGATGCACTTTCGACGCCACGGGCGGCACGCTCAACTTCACCGCCAACGGCACACTGCAACTCACTTGCGGCACGCTCACCAGTTGGGGCACGGTCACCGGCGGCACCGGCATTGTCAATCTGAGGCAGACCGCCAGCTTCGCGGTGCCCGGCGACCTGGGCGTGGGCACCATCAACGTCAACATCACGGGGGGGCAAACCGCCACTTTCGCCGGTTATTACACCGCCAGCACCAAGCTGGTGGTCACCACCGGCATCATGGACGTGAACAGCGCCTCGGTGATTGTGCAGGGCGGCACGGGCACGGACGACGTGTATGTCCCCGCCGGGGCCACGCTCAAGGTCACCTCCGGCTCGGTCACCACCACCAACGCAGCGGCAGAGGTGCGCATTGACGGCACGCTGAATATGGCTGCGGCCACGGGCCGGTTTGACGCCACCCTCCTTTCTTCGTGGGACTGCAACGGCGGCGGCGCGGCCATCAACTTCACCGGCCCCGGCACCCTCATGGTGGGGGCCAGCACCTTTGCCGGAAACATTCTCACCACCACCTTCACGCGGGGCACCGGCACGGTGGCCTTTTCCCGTCTGAACGACGCCGCAGCCATTGTGGTGCGGGCCGACGCCGCCAATCCCTATTACAACCTCACGATTGACGGCGCCTCCAGCACTCTCACCCCCCAGGCCAACCTTGTGGTGGACGGCGGCACCTTCAGCCTCACCGACGGCATTTTTGACTTGGCGGGCTTCACGCTGAACCTGAACAACGGCGCAGCGGGCAGCCTCACGTCGGGCACGTTCAAATCTTATGGCGGCGGCACCGTGACGGGCACGGGCGTGGACTTCAGCTGGCTGGTGAATGGCGCAGCCCTCGATATCACCAGCATGAACTTCAACAACGCCAACGCCAGCGGCTTTAACTGGCAAAGCGGCAACGTGGACAACCTGAGCGGCGTCACCTTCAACACCGCCCCCGGCGGCGGGCGTTACATGACCATCAGCGGCAACGGCACCTGGGCGGCGGACAGCCTGATCTTCACCGGGGCCACCACCAACGTGCAGAGCCTGGGGGGCACTACCGGCACCATCACCATTTCCGGAGCCACCTGCAACGGCGTGCAGTCTGCCGCCACCTGCGAGGGGCTGGACGTGGACGGCGGGGCCACCATCACCTGGGCGGACACGTCTTTCGTTTCCGGCGCGTGCGACAACGGCAACACCGTGGCCTGGGCCGTGAACGGCGGGGCAACCGGCGGCACAGTGGTGTGCGCCGCCAGCGCCTATTACTTCTCCATGGTCTCCGGCAACCTGCAGGTGGGCGACCTCATCACGTTGTGGTATGACGGCGGGGCCACCAAGGCCGTGACACTGCTCAAACCCAACGCCACCGGCGTGTCGGGCATTGACCTGGTGGCGGGCGAGTTGCGCATTGTGGACAAAACCGGCGTGGGCTGGAGCAACATCCAAATGGAAACCGCCGACGACGCCAACGGCACCGACACCGACATTGATTTTGTCATGAGCGCCGCCAACAACATGACCAGCAGCAACCTGAACGTGCGCATCGTTTCAGGCTCCAAGTGGATTCCCGGCAACGCAGACGACAGCACTTTTGCCACCAACCTTTATATTGACGGCGAGCTTTCCATTGGCGCGAACTCCTTCATGACCACCAGCGGCAACACCATCACCATCGCGCCGGGGGGTATTTTGCGTTTGACGGCGGGCAGCGCCAGTTTCCGCATGACCAGCGACACCTGCACTTTTGACGCCACCGGCGCACAGATCATCTACGACGCCGACGCGGATGTGCGTGTCTCATGCAACACCATCACCAGCTTCGGCACCTTCGCCCTCAACAACAACGGCCGCGGCGAGTTGTGGTTCACGGGCACCAGCACCGTCACAGCCCCCGCCATCAACACCGTCTCCAGCATCCAGGGCCGCAAAACCGGCGCAGGCAAAATAATTTTCAACACCACCGCCAATGTGGCGCAAGACTTTGAACTGCGCACCGGCGCGGCAGAGATCGTCACCGGCGGCGTGCTCACCATCACGGGCGCCAGCGGCAACCAGGAAATCGACGTGCAGGGCGGCACCACCCTCACCGTCACCGACGGGTGGATCGGCACCACCGACTCAGCCTCGGAAGTGCGGGTGGACGGCACCCTGGTGATCAACGCGGGCACCTTCCGCGCCTTTGGCACCACGTGGAACGCCGACGCGGCGGGCACAGTGGTGCAGTTCACCGGCGCGGGTGTGCTGGAACTGGCCGCGACCACCTATAACACCAACCAGCTGGCCACCTCCTTCACGGCGGGCACTGGCACGGTGCGTTACATCTACACCACCAAAGACGGCGTGATTTATGCCCCCAACGCCACCACCAGCTACGGCAACCTCCAAATTTCAGGCTCCGGTTTCACGGCCTCACTGGCGGGCAACGTGGGCGTCACCAACACCTTCACGCTCACCAATGGCACGTTCAACCTCAGCACCTTCACCCTCACCATGTCCAACGGCTCGCAGGCGCTGTTGAACGGCGGCACGTTCTATTCGCAGAACGGCGGCACGGTGACCAGCACCGGCGCGGGGGCCACCTATGCCTTTACGGTGAATGGCTCCGCACTGGCGCTGACCAACCTCAACTTCAGCCGCGCCGACGCCAATGGTTTCAACTGGCAGTCGGGCACGGTCACCTCCTTTTCCGGCGTCAATTTCACCAACGGCACCACCACCTATATGAAAATTTCGGGCAACGGCTCGTGGTCGGCCCGCACCATTTCTTTTGCCGGGGCCACCACCAACATCACCAGCATGGCGGGCACCACCGGCACCATTGACGTGATTGACGCCACCTGCAACGGCAGCACCAGCACGGCGGTGTGCGAGAGCATGGACGTGGACGGCGGCTCAACCATCAACTGGGCGCTCACGTTCACCTTCAGCGGCACATGCGACACGGGCAACAACATCTCGCTGTCCATCAACGGTGCTGCGCCCCTGGCGGGTTACACATCCATGCCCTGCGCGGCGGGCACGTGGTCGCAGGTCATCCAGCCCACCGATCTGGCCCCCAACGCCATGATCGCCCTGTATTATGACAACTCCGCCCAAAAGGCCGTCATCGTCTCCAAAACCACCGGCGTGAACACCACCGACCTGAATCTGGCGGCGGGCGAGTTGCGGCTGCGCAACGACACCGGCGGCGCGCTCACCGCCGCCAACGTGCGCACCGCCCACAACGGCGGCACGCTCGACGCCACCGACGTGCCCTATACCACCAACGCCACCGGCCCGCGCATCACCGGGGCGGGCACGCTCAACGTGCGCATTGTGGCGGGACACACTTTCAACCCCACCAGCGGAGCCAACACCAACACCTTCAACAACCAGCTTTTGCTGGACGGCACCCTGGTGCTGAACGACGGCAGCGACCTCACAGTGACAGGCGACGTCACGGTGTCCACGTCTGGCGTACTCACCAACGGCAACACCGGCACGGTGCTCACGCTGAACGGAACCACCTTTACCATGGCGGGCACACTCAACCACACCGTGGCCTCCACCCTCACCTTTGCGGGCACCACGTTCAACGCCACCGGCGGCACGCTCAACGTCAATGCCGCAAACGCCATTCTGGACATCAACGCCACCAACTTCACCGGCGGCACCACCAACTTCAACGCCGACGGCGCGCTTTATGTCGCGTCGAGCACCATCACCAGCCTGGGCACCTTCACCCAGGTGGACAGCGATACCGGCGAGTTGCGTTTTGACGGCAACACCAACGTCAACATCCCCACGTTCACCAATGTGGGCAATGTCACCTGCGGTAAAGGCGTCGGATTCAAGGCCGTCTTCACCGCCAACGCCACCATCACCCGCCAACTCACCATCAGCGGCGGCACCTGCGAGGTAAACGGCGCAGGCATCAAGGTTTCCATCACGGGCGCGGCGGGCAACGTCATCAATCCCACGGCGGCCAGCACCCTGCTCATCACGCTGGGCGAACTGGAAACCAGCACGGTTTCCACCACCCCCGTCGCCAATCTGGTGCGCACCACCACCATCACCGGCGGCACGCTGGACCTCAACGGCACCACAACCTTTGCAGGCGGCACACTGAACATGAACACCTCTGCCGGCACGCTGGAAATCAGCGGCCCCGTCACCAACTGGGGCACCCCCACCTTCACCACGGGCACCGTGCTCATCAACTACACCGGGGCCAACATCACCCTGCCCAATGTCGCCATGGCCAGCCTCAACGCCGCAGCGGCGGGCCGGTCGGTCATCCTGGGCGGCGCCACCGCCTTTTCGGGCGATGTCACCGTTTCGGCGGGCACGCTCAGCCTGGGCGGATTTTCCCCCAGCGTGGCGGGCAACTGGGACGACACCGGGGGCACCTTCCAGCCCAACGCGGGCACCATCACCTTCAACCCCGCAAGCGGCACCAAAACCATCGCCCAGGCCGCTGGCAACAACTTCTTCAGCGTCGCCAAATCCGGCGCGGGCATTGTCCAGCTTTCTTCAGACGTGAACATCGGTTACACCACCGGGGCCTGCACCTTTACCCTCTCGGCGGGCACCTTTGATATCAACGGCAAGCAACTGCGCTTTCACAACCAGTGCGTGGCCACGCTTTCGGGCGGCACGTTCCAGTCCACCGTCACCGGCGGCACGGTCACCAAAAAAGCTGTTGCCGTGGCCGGGTTTGGTTTCAACGTGAATGGCGCCACTCTGAACATCACCAGCATGAACTTCAGCTATGCCAACGCCAGCGGCCTGTTGCTCAACTCCGGCACCATCACGGCGTTTGATAACATTTCCTTCACCAACGGCAACGCGGCGGGCAACGACGTGACCATGAACCGCGCCAACTACACCGCCACGTGGAATGGCCTGGATTTCGCCACCGGCTCGCTACGCAACGTGGACAGCCAGGGCTCCAGCGGCACCGGCAGCGTGACCATGGGCAGTTGGACCGGCGCGCACGGCGGCGAAACCAACGACCGGGACGGCGCGGTCACCATCATCTGGGGACCGGAATCTGCCGACCACTACACCGTGCTGCCCGACAGCGCCACCGAAACGGTGGATAACACCGTCATTTACACCATCACGGCCAAGAACACCACCGAAACCACCGACACCCTTTATGCCCAGGGTGCAGACCTCACCCTGACCGCGCCTGTTGGCCCGGCGGGCACATGCACCTTCAGCGGCACCGGCGTCACCGACAACGGCAACTGCACCGCCACACTGGCCTCTGGCGCGTGGGCGGCGGGCATCGCCACCGTCACGGTGGGTTACACCAAAACCGGCGAGGCCGACATGGTCATCAAACTGGCAGAATCCGCCACCCCCACCACCAGCGGCAGCGCCACCGCCGTCACGTGGCAACCGGGCGCGGCCAATGATTTTCTCATCGCCACACAAAACGGCAGTGTCGAAAATGTGGACACCACGTTCACCCTCACCCTCACGGCGCGAGATCAATATGACAACACCGTCAACTCCGGCCCCAACAACTACGCCGGGGTCAAAACCGTGAGTTTCGCCAGCACGGCGGCCACCACCACCAGTTGCTCCCCCACCATCCCCGCCAGTCAGGCCATTACGTTTGTGGCGGGCGTCGGCACTTCGGCGGCTGGCAGTTTCCGCCTGGTGAGTGCGTCGCAGACGCCGACGATCACGGCGACAGAGGCGGC
>CAYJOG010000066.1:3898-9793 GCA_964371695.1 uncultured bacterium | reverse complement strand
ACCGCCGCAGGCGGCAAAAAACAGATGTTTTTCGGGGTAATAAGAAAAAAATACAAAAAGGTGCGCGCCTCCGGCGCGGTTGACACTCCCGGCGAGACGCCGGGGCTACGTTGAAAAATCCCTGTAATCCATAAATCCAACAGCAAAGAGTGCGGCGCTCAATCCGCCAGCATGGTTTCGATAAACCCCATCTCGCGCCGCAACATGTCCTGGCGCAGTTCCTCGACCTGCCGCAGGTGGGGGCGCACCACCCGCTGGCCTTCGTCAATGGTCTGTCGGGCAAAGGGCACGATGTCCTTGAAGTTTTTTGGGGCTACGGCCCCCAGCAGCGACAGTCCCCCCTGCACCGTGGCCAGCGCCACCGGTGAGCGCAGCACCGTCACCACCTTGCCAAACAGTTCATTCGCCAGCAGCACCTGTTCGCGGCGGCGTTCCTTGGCGGGGCCGGTGGCGCGCCAAGCCTGTTGATACAACACTTCGGGAATCTCCCGGACAGATAGAAGCTCCTTGTTGCCCAGCCAGTCGGTGAGCAGGCGGGTCATTTCGGTATCCAACTGGTGCGTGACGCCATAAAAGTGGAACATGGTGTGCAGGGTCTCCAGAAAAAACAGGCCATATCCCAGTTTCAGCGCCGGGTGTGGATGCAGGGCGTAGGTAAAAATGCGCTGGTGATAACGCATGTAAACGGCGTGGAAACGGTCTGACCAGATGCCCTGGCCCGGCCTGTCTTCTTCACCCGGCGCATACACGTGGGTGAGCAGAAAATCCACCACCTCGTGGGCGACAAAGTCTGCATAAAGCTGGCGTTTTTGACGGGACTGGTGCGTCGCCAGCAGTTGGCCGATGTGCCCCCAGGCCGCCTCGCTCACACCGGCTTCCTGTGCCAGATCAGCCGGGGTTTTGGGTTCGGGCAAAGAAAGACCGGACACCTATTCTCCAAGCACCCGGCGGATGTAGGCTTCTTCCAGGTCCAGCATCTCGCGGCGCAGCGGGTCGGCGTTGTTCATGTAAGGCCCCAGCACCTTCAGGCCCTCTTCGATGATCTTTTGAGCGAAGGGAATGACATCTTTAAAGCCCGGCGGCGCAAACCGGCTTGCCAGCGCCAGGCCCGCCCGGATGCCCCCCATGGCCATGGGCGACTTGGCCACGGTGATGACGATGCCCAGCAGGTCGTCGGCCAGTTGCACCTGCAATCGGCGGCGGCCACCGCCGGGGTCGGTCTGGCGAAAGGCCGCTTCATATTCTTTTTGCGGCATGGCCTCCAGCTTCATCACCTTGCCCTTGAACTTGCCCGCCAGCACTTCGAGCATTTCGGTGTCGAGCTGATCAGTCAGCGCATAAAAACGGAACATCAGCCCCACGCTGTCCAGCAGGGCCTTGCCCGCCCCCATGAACTTGCCGCTGGACTGCCGCCGCACGGTCTCCCAGTTGCGGCCATAACGCAGAAACACCGACTTGAACCGCGTGGCCCAGGCGCTGTCGTTGGCGCTGCGGTCTTCGCCGGGTTGATACACATAGGTAAACAGGAAATCCAGAATGTCCTTGGCCTTGAAGTCGGCGTAGATGTCTTTTTTCATCGCCACCTGATAACGGGCCAGCAGGGTGGCCAGGCGCTGATATTCCTCCTGCGACAGGCCAAAGGTTTCATCCACCTGGGGCAACACAGGTTTGTCGGTCATGTCAGGACAACTCCAAGGCCGTCAATGCGTGAAAGCAGGCGGAAAACCACGGCGCGATGTTAACACCTTGCGCCGGTGCAGGAACTTATAGTCACATCCCCGCGCCGGTGAGCAGGCGCAGGCTCACGCCGTTGCCGCCGGTGGAAACCGCGCCCGTGCCCAGGTCAGTGCCGCCGCCGTTCACGCGCATCTCGGCCAGAAACCGGGGGGTGAGGCGGTAGTTCAGCAGCACGTGCCAGCCCAGGTCAGACTCATCGGCCTCCACCGCAGCGGTGGAAAAGTTCACCGTGGCCAGATCCACGCCCACGCCATAACCCAGGCGGCTTTTGGCCGAGGGGGTTTTCAGCAGATAGGTGAGGCTGGCCTGACTGAAATCTGCCTCGGCCCCCGTGCCCACACCCAGGCCGTCGGCCCGGTTATAACCCAGCATCAGCGAGCGGGCCGAGGTGGGGCGGAACAGATAATTCACCGCCCAGGTGAAACCGGCGTCGGCGTCGCCGCCCTGGGGGGCATACACACCCGCGCCCAGCAGCAGGCGGCTGGCTTTTGGTCCCTTGCCCGGCTGGGGGCCTTTGGCGCTGGCCCCTTTGACGGGCTGCATCTCTTTGGGGGACATGGCCACGGTTTTGTTGGGTTTGGTGCGGTGGTGCGAGAGGTCCATTTCGTCTTCTTCAGGGGCTGGCGCGGGGGCCGGTCTGGCCTCGGCCCTGGGGGCCGGAGCGGCGGGTTTGCCTGTCATGGCGGCGGGCATGCCGGGCATGGCGCTCGCCTGCATCTTTTTCATGCGCTTTTCCATTTCCTTCATCATGTTGCGCTTTTGCTTTTTCAGGTCTTCCAGCTCATCCTGCAGGCTGCTGACCTGGGCCTTGAGGCCGTCGGCGTCCAGCTTGCCCTGGGCCACCAGGGTGGCGTACTTGTTCTCGGCGACTTCCATGTCTTTTTTGGCCACGTATTGGGTGGTGATGTGCTCCTGGGCCAGTTTGTCGAACAGACGCCCCGCCACCGTGGCGGCTTCGTAGTGGGTGAGGGGGCGCTCGCCCCGGAAGGTGCCGTCGGGATAACCCGTGAAAATGCCGTAATCAAACGCCTTGCGCGTGGCTTCGGCGGCCCAGTGGCTGGAGGAATTATCCTTGGGCAGGGGGCCGGGGTTTGCCAGCGCCGGGGCGGCCAGCATCAGGCCAGTCAGCATTAGAAAAGACGAAAAATTAAGAGCCTGTTTTAAAAGTGGGCCAAGTGAAACAGGGCCCGCTTTGGACAGGCTCTTGCGGTCATGGATGACCGCGCCCGAAAACCGGAGCTTTGAAAAAGCGCAGGTTTTCGCCACGCCAAGGGGGCTTTGCCCCCGAAGGCGTTGGGTTTTAAAAGTCCACGATGGACTTTTAAAACAAGTTCTAAGGTTTTGTTTGGGCATGCACCAGTCTCCTGCTTTGCGCCCCGGTTAAGGGGCGTTCATGGAAGGGACCATCTTATCAAAACCGCCTTTGAATTGCCGAAGTCGGTGGGGGGTGCTAGAATTCTCCTGCCGGTATCACAACGAACCGGACAGACGTTATTCCCCGGCCCCTGCCGGGCCTTGAGCCGAAAGGCAGAGGACCCAAAACAGGCGGTGGCCCCAAAGCCAAAAAGGAGGCGGTCATGGCCGGTCTTGCCGTGTTTGCGCAAAAAAAGGAGCAGGGGGAGGCGATTGTTGTTTCCACCGCCTATGACGCGCTGTTTGCTGCGTTGCTGGAGGAAAACGGCGTGGACGCCATTCTGGTGGGCGACAGCGCGGGCATGGTGCTGCTGGGTTATCCCACCACCCTGCAGGTCACTTTTGACGAAATGCTACTGTTCACCCGCGCCGTTACGCGGGGGGTGAAAAAAATCCCCGTCATCGCCGATTTGCCCTTCAACACCTATCAAAAGAGCCGCGCCCAGGCGGTGGACATGGGCTGCCGCATGATGCAGCAGGGCTGGTGTCAGGCGGTGAAGCTGGAGGGCGGCACGCCGGTGCTGCCGCAGATTCGCGGTCTGGTGCAGGCGGGGGTGCCCGTGGTGGGGCACCTGGGTCTCACGCCCCAGTCGGTGCATCAGTTGGGGGGCTACAAGGCCCAGGGCAAAACCCGCGCCGAGGCCGAACACCTCAAGGAAGAAGCCCTGCGGGTGCAGGAGGCCGGGGCCAGCGCCCTGGTGCTGGAATGTGTGCCCGCCGGTGTGGCGGGGGAGATCACCGCATCGCTCACCATTCCCACCATCGGCATTGGTGCGGGAAAAGACGTGAGTGGTCAGGTGCTGGTGCTGCACGACTACCTCGGCCTCACGCCGGGCAAGACACCACGCTTTGTCAAAAAATATCTGGATGGCCGCTGGGCCGTGGGCACGGCGGTGAAGGCTTATGTGCAGGAAGTGAAAAATCATCAGTTCCCCGCCGCCGAGCACACCATCGCCGCCGGGTCGGAGGCCGCCGCGCCTTATGGTCAGGCCACGCCCAAAACACCTCTCAAGGTGGTGTCGGAGTAACCGTGAAAACCCTCACCTCTCCCAGGGCCATGCAAAAGCTGAGCCAGCAGTGGCAGAGCCAGGGCCACCGCGTGGGGTTTGTGCCCACCATGGGATATCTGCACGCGGGCCACGGCAAACTGCTGGAAAAGGCGCGAAAAAACTGCGACCGCCTTGTCCTGAGCATCTTCGTGAATCCACTACAGTTTGGGCCGAACGAAGACTTCGCCACCTATCCCCGCGACGACCGGCGCGACCGCGCCCTGGCCCGCCAGCACGGCGTGGACGCCCTGTTTTATCCCACCCCCGCCACCATGTATCCCCCCGGCCACAGTTTTCGTGTTCACCCCGGCCCCATGGGTGACTGCTGGGAGGGCGCGCACCGGCCCGGATTTTTCACCGGTGTGAGCACGGTGGTGCTCAAGCTATTCACGGCGGTGGCGCCCCACGACGCGTGGTTTGGCCTCAAGGACTTTCAGCAGTTCACCCTGATGAAAAAAATGGTCGCCGACCTGGACCTGCCCCTGCGCCTGCACGGCGTGCCCACGGTGCGGGAACACGACGGTCTGGCGCTGAGTAGCCGCAACGTTTATCTCAGCGCAAAACAGCGGCAGGACGCGTTGTGTCTGGTGCGGGCCATTCGCCTGGGGCAAAAAGAAATCGCTGCGGGGGCCACGGGCGCAGAAAACGTGCGGCGCAAGATGCTGAAGCTGATAGAAGCCACACCCGGCGCGGGGGTGGATTATGTGGCCATCGTGAACCCGGACACGCTGGAGCCGGTGAAAACCATTACCGCCCCCGTGCGCCTGCTGCTGGCGGTGCGCCTGGGCCGCACCCGCCTGATTGACAACGACGAAGCGAAACCATCCCAAAAACCTGCCCCACAGGAGGCTCTCCAATGATCCGCACCATGGCCAAAAGCAAGCTGCATCGCGCCACCGTCACCCAGGCGAACCTCAATTACATGGGCAGCATCACCATCAGCACCGACCTGATGGAGGCGGCGGACTTGCTGCCCTATGAAAAGGTGCAGATTGTCAACTGCAACAACGGGGCGCGGTTTGAGACCTATGTGATTGAGGGCCAGCGCGGCGCGGGCGACATTTGCCTGAACGGCGCGGCGGCGCGGCTGGTGCATCCGGGGGACAAGGTGATCATCATCAGCTACGGCATGTTCGATGCCGCTGAGTTATGCGACTTCAAGCCCAAAATGGTGTTTCTGGACGATCACAACCGCGTGGTGGGCGAAGTGCCGAATGAACCGGCCCACACCGTGCCGGAGGAGCTGTTTCCGGGTTTGCATCTGGCGTAGTGGTTTATCTGGTTTTAAAAAAGTGGTAGCGCAGGCTTCCAGCCTGCGTTTTTAAAAGCTCAGGCAAGATGCCTGAGCCACCAATTTCAAGCCGGATGAACCACTGTCGGGGTGTTTGGAGCCAGCGCGTTATGGGCGTCACTCCACCCAAAAGCACGCCGCTGAGGCTGTCCCTCGTATTTGCCCCGGTTTTGTGCTAGCCTGCGCGCTTCGCTGGGGCAAGGCAATGAGCCCGCCTGCTCTGGTCATTCACATTTCAGGAGGACACCATGGCTCTTCTTAAAGAGAAGAAACGCGAAATCATCACCACTTGGCAGCAAAAGCCGGGTGACAACGGATCGGCTGAAGTGCAGATCGCCATGCTCACCCAGCGCATCCGCGACATCAACGAGCGCCTGCGGGCCGTGGCCGAGACGACCGTCGTCT
>CAYJOG010000066.1:0-3888 GCA_964371695.1 uncultured bacterium | reverse complement strand
GTGCAGATCCCCATCCCCCCCCACCGCAACCCCGACAACAACGACCACCTGAAGCTCAAAAAAAACCACCACTCCAGCCGCCGGGGCCTGCTCCGGATGGTGGGGCAGCGCCGCCGCCTGATGCGTTATCTGGCGGGCAACAACCCCGAGGTGCTGGACAAACTGAAAGCCGAGCTGAAAATCTGACCCGCAACGCTAAAGCAATTTTTGAAATACCTGGAGTAGGCGCGACGCCCCCGTCGCGCCAAATGGCCTAAAAATCAATACGGCGACGAGGGCGTCGCCGCTACTCAAAGTCCACAAACTTTATGATTGTGCTCCATTCGGGGAAAGGAGGGCCGCCAAAATCCACCTTGATTCCTGAGCATTAAAAAATTACGAAATGCGCCCACGAAAAGGGGCCGCCGGCAAAGGCGTAGTCAGGTCGTCGTTTACTTTTTACGATCTCCTGCGACTTTCTCAGTGGCCCTTTCCGCCCGGAGCGCGAAAGGAGCAGACATGGCTCATCATGTCATTAAACACACCGTGGGAAACCACGAAATCACCCTAGAAACGGGCCTCATGGCCCGTCAGGCGCACGGCGCAGTGGTGGCCACCTGTGGCAAAAACACCGTGCTGGCCGCCGTGGTCAGCGCCCCAGAGGCCAGAGAAGGCCTGGACTTTTTTCCGCTGACTGTCAACTTTGAAGAACGCATGTACGCGGGCGGCAAGATTCCCGGTGGTTTCTTCCGCCGCGAAGGCCGCCCCGGCGAAAGCGCCACACTGGTCTGTCGCATGATCGACCGCCCCATCCGGCCCCTGTTTCCCAAGGGTTACCGGTGCGAAACCCTGGTGATGGTCTACACGCTGTCCACCGACCACACTTTTCCCCTGGACGTGTTGGGCCTGTTGGCCACCGGCGCGGCGCTGATGATCAGCAACATCCCCTTCACCGGCCCGGTGGCGGGTTCCCGCGTGGCCCTGCTGAACGGCCAGTTCACGCTCAACCCCAGCCTGCACGACATGGAACACGCCGACATGGACTTTTTTGTCTGCGGGTCTGACGACGCGCTGATGATGGTGGAAGGCGGCGCCAACGAGATTCCCGAAGCCCAGATCATCGAGGGCATTGGCCTGGCTCACGACAACCTGCGCCAGATGCTGCGCATGCAGGAAGAACTCGCCGGCCTGGCCGCCCAGCCCAAACGGGTCTTCATACCCAAGGAAATTTCTGAAGAAGTGGTGACCCATGTGAAAAACACCGTGGGCGACAAACTGCGCGAGGCCGCGTTTGTTTTTGACAAAACCGAGCGTCAGCAGGCGCTGGACGCCCTGGGCAAAACCATCGGCGAAGCCGCCCCCGCCGAGTGGGCCACCGATGGCCGCCTGAAAGACGCCCAGGAAGCCTATGGCAAGCTCATCAAGGACACCGTTCGGGATCGCATCCTGAAAGAAGGCGTGCGCCCCGATGGCCGCAAGCGCGAAGAAATCCGCCCCATTGACGTGCGTGTGGGCGTGCTGGGCCGCACCCATGGCAGCGCTCTGTTCACCCGGGGCCAGACCCAGGCGCTCTCAGTGACCACACTGGGCACCAAGGGCGAGGCGCAGATCATCGACAACCTCACCCTCGAAGATTCAAAACGCTATATGCACCATTACAACTTCCCGCCCTTTTGTGTGGGCGAGGCGCGCCGGTTGGGTCCGCCGGGCCGCCGCGAAATCGGCCATGGTCACTTGGCCGAGCGTGCGCTGGAACCCATGCTGCCCAGCGAAGAGGAATTTCCCTACACCCTGCGGGTGGTGAGCGAAATCCTTGAGAGCAACGGCTCCAGTTCCATGGCCAGCGTGTGCGGCAGCAGCCTGTCTCTGATGGACGCCGGCGTGCCGATCAAGCGCCCCGTGGCGGGCATCGCCATGGGTCTGGTGAGCAAAGACGGCCAAAACGCCGTGCTCAGCGACATTCAGGGCATGGAAGACGCCCTGGGTGACATGGACTTCAAGGTGGCGGGCACCGAAAAGGGCATCACCAGCCTGCAAATGGACATCAAGATTCATGGCCTGAGCAAAGAGGTCATGGCCGAGGCGCTGGAGCAGGCCCGCCAGGGCAGGATGCACATTCTGGGCAAGATGAACGAAGTGCTGGCCGCAGCCCGCCCGGAACTGAACCCCAACGCCCCGCGCATCACCCAGGTGCGCATTGACAAAGAGAAAATCGGTCTGGTCATTGGCCCTGGCGGCAAAACCATTCGCAAACTTCAGGCCGAAAGCGAGACGGAAATCGAGGTGGACGGCGACAACGGCGTGGTGCTCATCTATTCCAGCGACGCCGAAAAGTCCAACAAGGCCAAGGCCATGATTGAAGACCTCGTGACCGACCTGGAAGTGGGCAAGATTTATGACGGCGTGGTCAAGCGCATCCTGCCCATCGGCGCAGTGGTGGAAGTCGGCCCCAACAAAGACGGTCTGGTCCACATCAGCCAGATCAGCTATGAACGTGTTGGCCGGGTGGAAGACGTGCTGAGCCTGAACCAAGCGGTGAAGGTGAAGGTGCGCGAGATCAGTGACGACGGCTCCCGCGTGAGCCTGAGCATCCGCGAGACGACGGAACCCCCGGAGGGCTGGACCCCCCCGCCCCCCAGCGACCGTGACCGTGGCCCCCGTGGCGGCGGTAGTCGGGACCGGGACCGGGGTGGTGACCGGCCCCGCTATGGAGACAGGGACCGGGGAGGGGATCGCCCCCGTTATGGCGACCGCGACCGCGGCCCCCGCACCGACGCACCCAAGAGCGACAAAGACTGACGGTCACGCTCACTTTTTGTGAATCAAAAACCGCTCCAACCGGGGCGGTTTTTTTTGTGCTGCAACAACAGGCCCGACAAAGCAGGCACCCATGCCTCGGTGATAAAATGACCTCGCGCCATGGGGCCGCCGCCGCCCATCTTTTTTAATCCGCTTTTTATTTTTTGCGTCATGGCGCTGGTGTTTGTGCCGCTGGAAAAACGCTTCGGGGCTTGGCCCTGGCGGGGCGTGTTCCGCCGCTGGTGGCAAAGCGACGTGGCGTTTTTTTTCATGGCCTGGGGGTTGTTGTTTGTGGAGGTGACCTGGTGGGTGAAGCTGCTGCACGGCGGCCTCGCGCCCCTGGGGCCGCCGCCGGTGCGGCAGGCTCTGGCGGCCTTGCCGGTGGGGGCTTCAGCGGCCCTGGCTTTTTTGAGCGCCACGTTTTTTGATTACTGGGCGCACCGGGCGTTGCACACCAAATGGTTGTGGCCGCTGCACGCCGTGCATCATTCCAGCCCCCGCGTGGACTGGCTGGCTGCCACGCGGGTGCATCCGCTGGAACTGGTGTTTCTGCGCACCGCCCAGATTGCGCCGCTCCTCTGGCTGGGGTTTCCACTGGGGGCGGTCACCGTGGTTCCCTTTGGCTGGTTTCTGCTGGGAGACTTCACCCACAGCAACCTGCGGCTGAAATGGGGGCCGCTGAAATGGGTGGTGGTGACGCCGGAATATCACCACTGGCACCACAGCACCGACCTGAAACAACGCGACACCAACTTTGGCGGATTTCTCACGTTGTGGGACTGGGTGTTTCGCACCATGACGCGCCCCACCGGCGGTAAACCCGCCGCCACGGGCACCACGGTGGCCATTCCCATGGATTTTTTGAGGGCCATCGCCTTTTCGTTCTGGCCGGGTAAAAACTATCGCTTGGCCGTGGTGCAGAACCGACGGGACATGGAAGCGGAGAAGATTGTTTAACGCCCCTGGGCCTTGCGTCTGAGCCAATCCGCCAGTTGGCTTTTGCCCAGGCGGGTGGCCAGGGACTGGGGCGTGAGGCCCCCCTGGCCGGTCTGCCACAGGGGTGCGCCGTGTAGCACCAGCAGTTCCACCACGGTGGTGTGGCCGCCCCGC
>CAYJOG010000065.1:3254-9870 GCA_964371695.1 uncultured bacterium | reverse complement strand
GGAGTTACCCGCGATGTGGCCGGCAAAACCCAGGGCGTGAATGGTTCGTGCAACAGGATGAGTCGCCGCGCAGGGCAGGTTTTGACAGGTCGGGCCGGAACCACCAGCCGCGTCAGGCCCCTTTTCTGAAAGTCCACCGCCTGACCGCAGCCCGGTGAACCATCGGCGTTTCTGGCTTGGCCAAAGGTGAAAAATATGCCGTGGCGGGGCAGGGGGGCTTGGTCGGGCCATGGTTTGAAACGGATGCCCGTGGCGCGGTGAATGTGTCTGGTCACGGCCAGGGCGTCTTTGGCCAACTCCGGCGCGGCTTTCCAGGCCACAGGCTGGGGCAGACGGTGCAGGTGGCCCGCGCCGCCAAAAAGGGGCAGTGTGTTGTGTCGTTTGAGCAGGCCGCAGACCAGGGCTGTGTGCTTTGGGGGAGGGGTGGTCTGGCGCTGAAAAAACCGGATGACGCCAAGCGACAGCAGCAGCACCAAAAACAGGCGCACCAGAACGTCGGAGGCTTTTCCTGGCGGCTGCGGTGAATTGGCCATGGGGCCATTGTGAACCTTTCCGGGATGTTTTTGACCGGAAAGGCTGCGGCTTTTGGGCTTTTGTTAGCTGGAAGGGGGCGGTGGGTATACTCCCCAAATCGCTCCAATCGCAACGAGAAAGCACCTCATGACTGACCCAACCTCTTTTTTTACTCACCAAAATGGCTTTGTGGTGGTGGAACTCCCGGCAAAGCTCTATCCCCTTGAAACCGTCTATGGCGCAGCCTTTGTGTTTCTGGACCGCGCCTATCTGCGGCTGGAAGAAGGCGATAAAAAGGCCGTGCGGGTGCTGCTCAAACCCCAGGAAGAAACCGGCGAAAAGGCCATGGAGCACCTGGCGGGCCTGTTTTTGAACGAACTGGTGAACCAGGCCATTCGCACCGAGGTGAGCAAGAGCAACCAAAAGCTGCGGGAATACATCGTGGCCAAGGCGCTTTTCAGCGCCGATGACCAGCAGGAAGACTTCATGGACCTGCTGGGCCAGGAAGAAAACGATGACCTGATTGATGACCCCCTAGGCATCGCCACGCCGTGGGAAGAAAAATACGGCGAGGTCAAGGCCGCCGCCGGGGAGGTCGCCAGTGACGGCTGAAACAGCCCTCCGGCTTGAGTTTCCCCGTCGCCTTTACAGCGCCAAGGCGGTGAAAAAAGCTGCCAAAAGTTTTTCGGAAGACGCCGCCCTGACCGTGGAGAAAACCTCTGGCGGTCTGCTGGTGACCGGCAAGCCCCACGACCCGGAACTGTCCGGTGAACTGACGGACGAGCTTTTCAACGCCGCGCTTTATTTCACCCTGGAGGAAAAAAAGCAATGGTGAACCTGGCCCTGGTGCGCGAAAACGCCCCTCGCCTGGGCTTTTTCAGGTTTCGTCACCTGGGCGGCAAGGTGCTGATCACCAACGACGTGGGGGATTTCATCGCGCTTTCGCCCGCAGAGTTCCAGGCGTTTGTCGAGGGCCGCATGACGCAGGACCTGCCCATGTTTCATTCCCTGCTGGAGGCTGGTTTTCTGCGCAACGACCCCGCCACCACCCGGGCCATCACCAAATACCGCAACCGCAACTGGTTTCTCAGCAGTGGGCCGAACCTGCACATCGTCACCGTCACCCTGCGCTGCAACCATGCCTGTTCTTATTGCCACGCCAGCCGCGCCAACATGGACCGCGTGGACACCGACATGACCGAAGAAACCGCCCGCCAGACGGTGGACCTGATTTTCAAGACCACCAGTCCGGCCATCAATATTGAGTTTCAGGGGGGCGAGCCGCTGGTGAACTTCCCCATCATCAGGTTCATCACCGAATACGCCACCGAAAAAAACAAAGAGGCCAAAAAGCACCTGGCTTTTACCCTGGTGAGCAACCTCACGCTGCTGGACGAAGAAAAAATGAACTTTTTCATCGACAACGGCGTGATGCTCTGCACCAGCCTGGACGGCCCCCCGGAGGTTCACAACCGCAACCGGGCCTATCACAGCGCGGGCAACAGTTTTGAAGAGGTCACCGCCAAAATGGCCATGATCAACGCGGAATATCGCCGCCGGGGTCTGCCCGAAGACTATTACCACGTGGACGCGCTCATGACCACCACGCGCCACAGCCTGCCCTATTGGAAGGAAATCGTGGACACCTATGTGGGCCTGGGGCTGAAGGTGATTCACCTGCGCGCGCTCAACCCCTATGGCTGGTCGCAGAAAACAGCCCGGCTGATTGGTTACACGTCCGAGCAGTTCATCGAGTTTTACCAGAACGCGCTGAATTACATCATCGAGCTGAACCTGAAGGGCGTGGAAATCATGGAGCGCGCCGCCGCCCTGCACCTTCAGAAAATCCTTTCCGACCGGGACCCGAATTACATGGAACTGCGCAGTCCCTGCGGCGCGGGCATCGGTCAGGTGGGTTATAACCACGACGGCGGGGTGTTCACCTGCGACGAAGGCCGCATGCTGAAGGAGCAGGGTGACGACAATTTCGAGCTGGGCCACGTGTCCCGCTCGGGTTACCGGGACATCGTGCGTCACGACACCGTCAAGGCCATGCTGCTGGCGAGCACGCAGGATTTCATCCCCGGCTGCAAGGACTGCGCCTACAAGCCTTATTGTGGCGTGTGCCCCATTTACAACTACACCGCCCAGGGCGATTTGTTTGGCCAGATGAGTACCAGCGCCAAGTGCCGCACCAGCCTGGGCATGCTCGACCCGCTGTTCCTGCACCTGATGGGAGAGAAAAGAGAACAAATCTTGAGGGTTTTTGAACGATGGATTACCATTAAGGACAACTTCGACCACTATGCCTACGAAAAAAGCGCCTGCGGCCCATAGGGCCGGGGTGATTCACCACAGCAAAAGGGGAACAACCATGAGCGAGGGAAACGGCAAGAAAAACGGTAAAAAGGGCTTGAAAAGCCGGGTTCCCGCCATGAAAAAAAAGGTGGGCATGTTTTTGCAGTCCGAGGAAGGCAAAATGACCCGCGAACAATCCCTGACCGGCGCCACCACGCTGCTGATCATCGGCAGCACCCTTTCGGGGGCCAATCCACTGATTCACCCCGAGGGCGACGGCCTGGAGTTCATGAACCTGGACCCCGGCAGCCATGCCAGCCACGCCAGCCACGGCAGCCACTGCTCTCACGGCAGCCACGGCAGCCATGCCAGTCACGGCAGTCACGCCAGCCACGGCAGCCACGGCAGCCACGGATCGCACGGCAGCCACGGCAGCCACGGCAGTTGGTGAGGCGGGGCGGACGGTTTCAAGGCATGGGACTGGATTTGCCGAGCATCACGAGCATTACGAATTAAAACAAATTGCGGTGGACAGCTTTGCTCCGCAGGTTATGCAGTGCCCTGAAAGGGGTATACTTAAGCCTGTCGTGCGTGTGTCTTGTCGTGTCTGGGCGGTGTGGCTTTGTCTGCTGAGCCTGCTGTGTCTGCGGTCTGCCCAGGCGGGTTTCACCGTGCCGTTGACGAACGATCAGGGAGGCTGGTCGCTGGTGGGTTTGCCCGCCAGTGGCGTGACCATGCCCGGTGGTGTGGAGGCTTATACCTATAAAGGTCTGGCCACGCCGGTGACGAGCGGCTCGGCCGTGTTGCCGGGCCAGGGCCTGTGGGTGTTGCCGGGGCCTGGGGTCTCTCAACTGACGGTGGGGGGCAACCTCACCCAGACCGCCCAGGTGATCGAAGTGCAACTGGCCCGGGGCTGGAACCTCATCGCCAACCCCTATCCCCAGGCGGTGGCCTGGGGTGACAACGTGAACGTGCAGGGGCCGGACAGCAACATCCTGCCCCTCAGCGCCGCCTCGGCCTGGGTGCTGCCCACGGCTTTTGGCGTGACCGCTGGTCAGGTGAATCAGGTTTTGCCGGGCACGGCGGGGGCCAAGCTGAATCCTTTCAAGGGATATTGGTTTTTTGCCCGCGAAAATACCAAGCTGATTTTTTCCTTTGCCACACCCACCGCCGGGCCAGCACAGGACAGCCCGGTCATCACCGCGCTCAACCCCGCCGCCGCCCACGTGGGCGAAGTGGTGAGCGTGGCCGCCACCGGGTTTGACCCGGCGGACGCCGTG
Source organism: uncultured bacterium (assembly GCA_964371695.1). Lineage (GTDB taxonomy): Bacteria > CAYJOG01 > CAYJOG01 > CAYJOG01 > CAYJOG01 > CAYJOG01. The sequence continues at coordinate 5,779 of CAYJOG010000065.1, read as the reverse complement.
TTGACCCTGGGAGGTGTGCCCCTGGCGGTGCAACAGGCCACCCTGAGCAACGTGGTGTTCATTGTGCCCGCAGGAGCCAGCAGTGGTGAGGTCAAACTCACCAGCGGCGGGCAGACCAGCGAAGGCGCTGCTTTTGTGGTGCTCACAAGCGGTGAAGACCCAGGCTGTTGCGTGGCCAGCGCCGGGCCGCCGGTCATCAGCCAGATAGCCCCTCTGAGCGGCAACCCCGGCACCATTCTGGTGATAGACGGGGCGGAGTTCTCGGCCACCCTGAGTGAAAATCAGGTGCTGCTGGGGGGCCTCCCGGCCACGGTGCTGAGCGCCAGCCTCACGCAACTCACCGTGCGCACCCCCGCCACGGTGGCCGCAGGCGCGCAGACCCTCACCGTATCGGTGAACGCCCAGAACAGCGCGCCGGTGGCCTACACCGTTACCAGTGTGCTGCCGGTGGTGAACAACCTCTCACCCACCAGCGGCTCGGTGAACACAGCCATCACCATCGACGGCTCCAACTTCGACACCGACCCCAACAACCTGTTTGTGAACATCGGTGGCCTGCCGGTGACGGTGCTCAGCGCCAGTCTCACCCAGATTGCCGCCGTGGTGCCACCGGGGGTGGTGACGGGGGCGCTCACCGTGGCGCTGGGGGCGCTCACGGCTTCGGCCACGCCCACCTTCACCGTGCTGCCCACGCTGGATGCGATTTCACCCAGCGGCACACTGGTGTGGGATCAGACCGTGACCCTCACGGGCACCGGTTTCAGCGCCACCCCCACACAAAACGCCGTGTTTTTCTCCACGTCTTCGGCTTCGGTCACCGCCGCCACGCCCACCAGCCTCACGGTGACGGTGCCCTTTGGTGTGGAAGACGACGTGATCTCCCTGGCGGTGGCGGGGGTGAGCGCCTCGGCTACGTTGTCCTATTCCATTGGCCCGTCCATCACCAGCGTGTCGCCCAGCAAGCCGGTGGGGGGCCAGAACTTCTTTATTTATGGCAAACGGTTTGGCTCGAACCTGGGGGACATCAGCAACATTTATCTGGGGCAGATTCAGCTTTTCAAGGTGAGCCTGAGCCAGAGCGCCGGTGTGGATATCCTGGAAGTGATGGTGCCCAACGGCATCAACTCCGGTTATCTGTCCTTCATGGTGAACGGGGTCAGCACCAATCAGTTCCTGGTGTCGGTCAAACCCACCATCACCAGCATTTTTCCGCGTCTGGCGCGGGCGGGGGACACCATCACCATCCGGGGTGTCGGGTTCAGCAATTTTGTCACCGACAACGCCATCCATTGGGGCACGGCCCTGACTGTGCAGCTCAACCCGCTTTCGGGCGACGCGGTGCTGAACCAGACGGAAATCACCACCAGGGTGCCGTCCGACGCCACCTCCAGTCTGGTGAAAGTGAGTGTGGGGGGCACGGGCTACCAGAGCGACGGACTGTTTGTGCAGGTGCAGCCCATCATCACTTCCAGCAGCATCACCGTGGGGGTGGTGGGTGAGCCGCTCATGTTGTATGGCACGGGTTTTGGCGCGCTTTCCAGCGATGCGGAGGTGTTCTTCAACAGCAACGAGGTGGCCTTCAGTGCGTCCACCTCCACCACGTTGTCGTTGAGCATTCCCCTGGGGGCCTACACAGGTTACATTCAGATACGCAACGGCGGTTCCCTGGGGGCCTTCAGCCCGCCCTATACCTTCAGCGTCACCCCCTTTGTCGCCACCATTACCCCGGCCCAGGGGCCTGCCGAAAGCCCCCTCACCATTCTGGGCAGCGGGTTTGAGCCGGGCGACACCCAGGTGTGTTTCGCCAACGCGGGGGCCACAGGGGCCCAGTGTTTTGCAGGCCAGGCGCTGATCGGAACCATCACCGCCATGACCAGCCTGCAGATTTCCACGCTGGCCCCAGCCGGTTTCAGCCGGGGGCAGATTTATGTGCGCACCGGGGGCACGGGCGGCCTCATCAGCCAGGAAAACGCGGGCACCTTCACCGCCGGGCCGGTGGTGACGTCCGTGACAGGCAACTACACCGACAGCGTCACACTCCTGCCCTCCCGGCCGGTGGTGCAGGCGGGCACCACGGTGACGGTGACCGGCAACGGCTTTGCCCCCACGGCGGCGGACAACACGGTGTGGTTCAACAAAACCCCGGTGGCGCCCACCAGCGCCACCACCTCCACGCTCACCGTCACCGCGCCGCCGGGCATGGACGCCAACCTGAACGGCACCATCCGCAACATCCAGGTCAGCACGTTCGACAGCGTTTTTGGCCTCAGTGGCGTGACTCAGGTGGGCAACAATGTCAGCCCCACCAGTTCCAGCAACACGTTCTGGCCGGTGGTGGGCATTGGCCGCATGGAGTCCAGCACCGGCACGATGAACCCCGGCGGCACCGCCGGAATCTATGCCAGCGGACTCAACACGGCCGTGCCGGGCCAGATGTCCTTTACGGTCAACGGCATCAGTTATTTTCAGGCGGGCATTGGTTATGACACGTCGCCCGCCGCCAACGCCATCAATATCAGTTTCTC